>OMJI01000123.1 GCA_900299315.1 Verrucomicrobiota bacterium
GACTGGCAGAGGTCGAGATTTTCGATCTGCAATTCGCCGCCGGCAGCGATTAACGGCGGACGGATTTTCACCCAGCGGCCATCGTACTCAGCCACTCCGGGCGGAACGGCGTTGTGGTTGTGTTGGTCAAAGAGTTGGATGACCTGGCCATCCACCTCCAATGCGTAAGGAATCCAGATATTGCCCTCGACCGCGTCCACCAGTGCCCGCGCCATCTCGGTTTTGCCATTGCCGGGAGGGCCGCTGAGGAAAAGGCTGCGACCGGAGCTGGCGACCAGTCCGAGTACTTGCTTCGCGGCCGGGGAAAGGATGAGTTTCGTCATCGCGTTTTCCAGGGCGTGCTGGGTAACGGTCGGTCGGCTTCGCACTTGTTGCACGACCATCTCCGTGTACGCGCTGAGTGAGACAGGCGCGGGACCACAGTAACTGTTGGCTTTCATCAGGCGGGCGACAGCTTCCCAGCCCCGGTCGAGCATGTTGAACCGGTGATTGTGCAAGCCGATCACACCGCGCTTCTCGAGCAGGTGATCCCGGCAGAGCACTTCGAGAATCTGATCGGTGAGGAGAATTCCCAGATGCAGGCGTTCGGCAATGCGGCTGGTCGTGGGCTCGGCTTCCAGCGCGGCGGCTTTCAATGTGAGGTCAGCGAGGAAATGGGGGTGCAGGCCGAGATCGTCGAGCTTCCGCGGGAACGGTGGGACGAAGAGCTGGCTCGCGCGGGGCATAAGCTCATCGGCAGCCTCCTCTTGGATGCGCTCGATCGCGGCTTCCACACTCGGTAACTTGCTCGGCGAAACAATCATACGTGTGATTTAGCACCATTCAGGCCATTGACTGCCGGGGCTTGCAACCGTGCGAGTGCTTTCCTAAGCTGCGGCCATGGAACGCCTTGGAATCATGCTGTTGGCGCTGGTGGTTTGGACAGGATTGGCCCATGGCCAGACCGAGCAGCGGCTTGGTATCATCGATGAGAAGTTGGACAAACTTCGTGCAGACGTCGAAGACCTGCAATTCCGCAGCAAGAAAATGCAGGAGCAGTTGGACGACCTCCAAGCCCAGATCAATTTTCTCCGCAAGGCCGGTGGCGACACAGACATCTCCGCGCTCGAAGCTAAACTGAAAGCCATCGATGCCGCCCGCGAGCGCGACAAGCAGGTCATCTTGGACACGCTGGCGAAGGAACTCGCCAGCCTCGGCACAGGTAAGACCGCCGCGCCGACCCCGGGCGGGTCCGAGCATGTGGTTCAGAAGGGCGAAACTTTGTCGTCCATTGCCGCCAAGTACGGCGTCACGGCGGAGGCCATCGTCCGCGCCAACAGCCTGAACAATCCCAACGCCATTCAGGTCGGCCAGAAACTGGCCATCCCGAAGTAGCTCAATTCATCCGGCCGCCCCAACTCGTCGTCGGTGGTTGGAGCGGGCGACCTTGGCCGGTTGGGCGGCGTTCCCATGGGCGTTTGGCGGATTGACCGTTCCCGTTTTGTAGTTTCTCGCCGTCCACTTTGAGATAGACGGTGTCCTCGCCGAGAATCGCCTCGATGTCTTGGACGAACTGTTCCGAGGGCGTGACAGAGAAATGGTCGTTGGTCTCCATGAACACCAACTGACCGTCGTCCTGCATGAAGCAGAACAGCACCGGGCAACTGCCCTTGTGGGCGCGCAGAACATCCGCGACGCGCGTGAGCATGTCCTCGTGCAAGTTGCCGGTCGAGACCCGGAGGTGGACGGCCTTGGTGAAGCGGCGCTGGACCTCCGGCAGCGGGATGACTTCGTCGGCGTAAATCTTCGGCTTCTCCTCCTTCAACGTCACGGTGCCGCGTACAAACACGGCCGTGTCATTACGCAGGTAAATGCTACATTTCGTGTACGCTTCCGAGAAGACGAGCATCTCCACCGAACCGTCGAGATCCTCGAGCGTGGCGATGGCCATCGGCTTGCCGGTCTTGGTGGTCTTGAGCTGCACCTTGTTGAGAATGCCGCCGATCCGGGTGGCTTGACCCTCTTGCAAGCCGGCAAGCTGGCCGGTCGAGGCGAGTTCGTAACGGCGCAGCAGGTTGGCGTATTGCGCGAGCGGGTGGCCGGTGACGTAGAACCCGAGGAGTTCCTTCTCAAACGCCAACATCTCACTCTGCGACCACGCGACCGCCTGCGGCTTGCCGGGCGAGGCGCGGCGGACGTTGACCGGCTCAACGTCGAACAACGCTGCCTGACCGCGTTCCTTGTCGCGTTGAAGCGTGGTGGCGCGGTTCATTTGGAATTCGATTTCGGAAAAGAGCTGTGACCGGTCGGTGCCGAGGGAGTCGCACGCGCCGCATTTGATGAGGCACTCGATGACCTTCCGGTTGACCACGCGCAGATCGAGCCGGGAACAGAAATCCTCGAAATCCTTGAACGCCCGGCCTTGCTCCCGGACCGCAATGATGTTTTGCACCGCGATTTCACCGACGTTCTTGATGGCCGCCATGCCGAAGCGGATGCGTCCCTTGTCGACGGTGAACTTCACGCCACTGCAGTTCACATCCGGGGGAAGCACCTCGATCTTCATGTGTTTGCACTCGTTGATGAACGACTGGATCTTGTCGGTGTTCGCCAGTTCGTTCGAGAGCAACGCGGCCATGAACTCGACCGGGTAGTTCGCCTTGAGCCATGCCGTCTGGTACGCGACGACGGCGTAGGCCGCGCTGTGAGATTTGTTGAAGCCGTAGCCGGCAAACTTGGCGAGCGTCTCGAAAATGGCTTCGGCTTTGGCCTTGGGAATCTTATGCGTGTCGGCGCAGCCCTTGATGAAAATGCCGCGCTGCTTCTCCATTTCCTCAGGCTTCTTCTTGCCCATCGCGCGCCGCAGCATGTCCGCGCCACCGAGCGTGTAGCCCGCGAGCACGTTGGCGGCCTGCATGACCTGCTCCTGGTACACGAAGATGCCGAACGTCTCCTTCAAGATCGGCTCCAGCGCCGGGTGGTCGTACTCGATCTTCACCTTGCCGTGTTTGCGGGCGATGTAATCGTCGATGAACTGCATCGGCCCCGGCCGGTAAAGTGCAATAAGCGCGTTGATGACCTCGATGGAGTCCACACCGATGCGCCGGCAGAGGTCGCGCATCCCACCGGATTCCAACTGGAAGATGCCGATCGTGTTGGCCTTGTTCAGCAGGTCGAATGTCTTCGGGTCATTCAGCGAAATCTTGCTGATGTCGATCTTGTCGCCGGTAGTCTGCGCGATCGTGTCGAGCGTGTCCTGGATGACCGTAAGCGTCTTCAGCCCGAGGAAGTCCATCTTCAGCAAGCCGAGCTCGCCGAGCGGATTCATCGAGTACTGCGTGATCACGTCGTTCTCGTTCGTACCGCGGGTGAGGGGAACGATGTTGTCGAGCGGCTCCGCGCCGATGACAACGCCGGCGGCGTGCGTGCTGGAGTTGCGCGCCAAGCCTTCGAGCGTAAAGCCGTAGTCGAAGATGCGCCGGGTCACGTCTTCCTTCTCGTAAGCCTCCTTGAGTTCAGGGCTGAGTTCGAGCGCCTTCTTTAGCGTCATCCCCAAATCCGGCGGGATCATCTTGGCGATCCGGTCGCACTCGCCATAGCTCAAGCCCATCACGCGCCCGACGTCGCGCACCACCATCTTTGCGCCGAGCGTGCCGAATGTGATGATCTGGGCGACGTGGTCCGC
>OMJI01000124.1 GCA_900299315.1 Verrucomicrobiota bacterium
ACCCTTTACCCTTTACCGCGACGCGCAGAAGCCTTTGCAGCCCGGGTGCCAGAAATTTCCTGAAACGGTAACCCCGCGGTAGCCCGCTCACCGGACGTGACTTCGGCGAAAACCCCGGCACGTTCGCAGCCGTAAGAACGTTCAGCCCGCCGAACACTTGAACGGTTTGGCCGGTGGACAGCTGAACAGACCGCATTGCACGGATGCGAAAATTACAGCTCCACCGAATCGCCGAAAACCGGGACAGTGACTTGGGATTGCGGATGCAGTTCGCGCAAGGTACCGGCAAAAGCCTCGGCCGGTTCGGCTTCGCCGTGGACGACGAAGATGCCGCGTTGCGGGCCGGTGACTTGTTCGGCCCAAGCGCGCAGCTCGTGCCGGTCGGCGTGACCGGAGAACGCGTTGATGGTCTCGACTTGGGCGCGGACTTTGAATTCCTCGCCGAAGATGTTCACGAGCTTGTGGCCGGTGGCGAGATGCGAGCCGAGCGTGTGCGGAGCGCACCAGCCGACGATGAGGATGAGGTTGCGCGGGTCGCCGATGTTGTTGCGGATGTGATGGCGGATGCGACCGGCCTCGGCCATGCCGGAGGCGCTGAGGATGATGCAGGGGCCCCGGTGGTCGTTGAGCGCGATGGATTCCTCGACGCTCTGGATGTAGGTGACGTTCTCGGTGCGGAACGGGTTGTCGTGATTCATCATCACGTCGTAGAACTTCTTGTTGAAACACTCCGGATGCTGGCGGAAGACCTCGGTGGCGTTGTGCGACAGCGGGCTGTCCACGAAGATCGGCAAGGCCGGGATGCAGCGCGACTGCGTCAGCTCGTAGAGCGTGTAGAGCAGTTGCTGGGTGCGGCCGACGGCGAACGAGGGGATGATGATCTTCCCGCCTTGTTCCAGGGCGCGGTTGATCATCGCGCAGACCCGGTTGTTCACGTCCGTGAGAGGTTCGTGTTCGCGGTTGCCGTAGGTGCTCTCGACGAGCAGGTAATCCACGTCGCGCGGATGATCCGGGTCGCGGAGAATGTCGTTGTGCCCCCGGCCGAGGTCGCCGCTGAATGCCAGCCGGACCTTGCGCCCGCCTTCTTCGAGGTCGAGCACGATCATCGCCGAGCCGAGGATGTGCCCGGCATCGAGCCACGTGGCGCGGACGCCGGGTAGGATGTCGGTGGTCTGCGTGTAGTGGACCGGCTGGAACTGCGCGACCGCGGCGGTGGCGTCGGCTTGGGTATAGAGCGGCGCGACGGCCGGGAGGCCGCGCTTGAGATGTTTTTTGGTGATGAACGCGGCGTCTTGTTCCTGGATGTGTGCGCTGTCGAGCAGCATGTACCGGCAGAGATCGGTCGTGGCGTCCGTCGCGAAAATCTTCCCGGAAAACCCCTGCTTGCACAACACCGGGATGATGCCGCTGTGGTCGATGTGCGCGTGGCTGAGCAGCATCGCATCGACCCCGGTGGCATCGAACGGCAGCTTGCTGTTGTACTCGATCGTCTTGCTGCGGCGGCCTTGGAACATGCCGCATTCGAGGAGCACGCGGCGGTCATTGATTTCGAGCAGATGTTTCGAGCCGGTGGTGGTGCGGTTCGCGCCGAAGAAGTGAAGTCTCATGGTTCGAAATCCGGTCCCTGTCGTGAAGTTGGCACGCCAGCCGTAGTCGCGTCCAATCGACGAAGGCTGGTGCGGGCGGAGGGACTCGAACCCACACGGATTTCTCCACAGGCTCCTAAGACCTGCGCGTCTGCCAGTTCCGCCACGCCCGCAGCTGCAACGGCCGGTACCTTAACCACCCAGCCACCAAGACACAAAGTTTTTTGCGGGAGGGCCACCTTGGCTGTGCTGTAGCCGAGGCGTGAGCCTCGGCCGAAGCTCACGCTTCGGCTACAATCTTGGACGCCCATTTGACAGGGATACCGGCCGGTGATATGAGCGACTCACAAGGAGGAAGTTCCCGGCTGCGCTTCTCCAGCCGGTGCCGGTAACCACGGGCGTGGCCCGGCCAGATTCAGAAGCACGGAGGTTTCTTATGGATAGTCGTGTCTTGCGCAATTCCCAGATCATCATTCTCGGCGTCTGCATTGCCGGCGCCACCATCGTTTCGAGCATCATCCTCTCGAAGGGGTTCATCCGCATCATGAAGATGACCAAGGAAGTCATCACCGTCACCGGCTCGGCCAACCGGCAAATCACGAGCGACTCGGTCAGTTGGAGCGCGAGCGTCGCCGTCCGCGACCCCGACCTCGCCAAGGCGTCCAAACAACTGGCCGCCCATTTCGCGAAGCTCAAGCAATACCTGCTCGCCCACGGCGTGAAAGAATCCGAGCTGACCGTCTACCAAGTCGTCCTCCAGAAACTCTACAAGAAAGACGAACACGGCAATGACACCAACGAATTCCTCGAGTACGCACTCACCCAGAACATCGAGGTCCATTCCGCCGACGTGGCCGGGGTGACACGCGTCTCCCGCGAAATCACTGAGTTGATCGACCAAGGCATCGAAGTCGCCTCCGCCGCACCGTCGTATTTCTATCGCAACCTCGACTCCCTCAAAGTCGAGATGCTCGCCCAAGCCACCGAGAACGCCAAACAACGCGCCGCCCAGATGGCCGGTGCCGCCGGCAACCACATCGGCCTCATGCGCAGCGCCAAGATGGGCGTCTTCCAAATCACCCCCGTCACCTCCACCGAAGTCTCCGACTACGGCGTCAACGACACCGCGTCCCAAGAAAAGAAAGTCACCGCCGTCGTCACCGCCAGCTTCGCGATTGAGTAAGGGTGATAAACCACCAAGAACACCAAGGCCGGAGTTTTCGGTAGGGCTGGCTGCCCCCCGCCAGCCGCCGGGTACCGGGGATTCAACAACAGCCGGTAACCACGAAAGACACGAAATACACGAAACAACGGACTAACCACCAAGGCACGATGAGCACCGAACCGGCTCTGTTGACCCTGTAGCCGAGGTGTAAGCCTCGGCTGATAAGCCAGACGCACGGGATGGATACCCGCAGCGGCGCGATGGGACAGCACGCCCTACCGACTACCTCTGTCTCTGCGTCCTCTGTGCCTCTGTGGTTTAACTCGGTCGTTACCTCTGGTTGTGTCAGCTTGGTGCCTTGGTGGTGAACCCACCCACAGCCTCTCCGGCGGAGGGGAGGGCTCGGCTACGCGATCTTGCCGTCGCGGATTTCGATGCGGCGTTGGGCGATGGCGGCGATGTCGGGGTCGTGGGTGACGAGGGCGAGGGTGCGGCCTTGGCGGTGGAGGTCGTGGAAGAGGTTGAGGATTTGTTCGCCGGTATGGGTGTCGAGATTGCCGGTCGGCTCGTCGGCCAAGATGATTTTCGGGTTGTTCACCAACGCGCGGGCGATGGCGACGCGTTGGGTTTGGCCGCCGGAGAGTTGGCTGGGCCGGTGTTTCATCCGGTCGGCCAAGCCGACGGCTTCGAGCGCGGCGCGGGCCCGGGTGGCGCGTTCGTGGCCGGCAATGCCGGCGTAGATGAGCGGGAGTTCGACGTTCTGGAGGACGTTGAGTTTGGGCAGCAGGTTGAACGACTGGAAAACGAAACCGATTTTCTGGTTGCGGATGGCCGGTAGCTCGGCGGCGGAGGCGCTGGTGACCGGGACGCCGTCGATGGTGACGGTGCCGGAGGTCGGGGTGTCGAGGCAGCCGAGGATGTGCATCAAGGTGGATTTGCCGCTGCCGGACGGGCCGATGATCGCGCAGAACTCACCGGCCTCGATCCGCAGGCTCACACCGTCCAGGGCGCGCACGACGCTGTCGCCAAGGTGGTAGGTCTTGTGGACATCAGCGAGTTCGATGAGGGGCATTGGTTGTAAGCGCACTTCTGTGAAGCGCGCATCTTGGTCACGGGCGCTTCACAGAAGCGCCTCTACATAGTTGTTTTGGGTTGTTCCAGCAACACAACGTCGCCCTCTTGCAGGCCGGTGAGGATCTGGACGTTCTGGAAATCGGACTCGCCGACGGTGACGACGCGGCGCGCGGAGCCGGTCGGGGTCTGGACGTAGGCGATTTTTTCTTTGCCGTCGACAAAGACAGCGGAGAGCGGGACGGTCAGGACGCCGGTGAGGTGGACGACCGGGAACTTGAGGTTGGCGTTCATGCCGGGGCGGACGCGGTCGTCGCTCTTGGAGATGAGGACGTCGACGCTGAAGCCCTTGATGTTGTTTTTCACGGTAGCAATGGGCGCGATGAGGATGACCTTGCCGGCCAGTGTGGTGTCGGGGATGGAATCGACCGTGATGGCGACTTCCTGATCGGGTTTGATCTTGGTGATGTCGACTTGGTTGATGTGGGCACGGATGACGAGCGCCTTGAGGTCGGCGAACGTCAGCAGGTCGGTGCCCTGCGAGACGCTGGTGGCGCCCGAGACGACCTGGCCTTGCGTGACGAAGATGTTCAGCACGGTGCCGTCGAACGGCGCGAGAATGCGGATTTTCTTTAGCTTATCCTCCACGATCTGAAGTTGCTTCTGCGCCTTGTCGAACTCGGTCCGGGCGAGTTCGAGGCTGGTCTGCGTGTTGTCGAAGACTTCCTGTGAAACGAGTTTGTTGGCGAGGAGATCCTTCTGCCGGTCGAAGTCGCGCTGCGCCTTGGCGAGCTGAACCTGCGCGGCGGCGATCTGCGTCTGCGCCGCGTCGCGTTCGGTGAGCAAGTCCGTGTCGTCGAGCGCGACGAGCAATTCGCCCTTCGCGACGGTCTGGCCGGTCTGGACCGCGAGCCGGTGGATGCGGCCACTGACTTCCGGCTTCACGGAGACTTGGTTGCCGGGGTTGATCTCGCCGACCGCCGCCACGGTGACATCGATGTCGCGCCGCGCGACCTTCGCGGTGGTAGGCGCGGTGGACTTGGAATCGTTCGCGGAGCCGCCCCGGGCTGCCCACCAGACAATCCCGGCCACCACGATGATGCCGGCCAGCCAAAAAATTCGTTTCATGTGGGCGGCATTATAGAGTCGCGTCGGCGCGGGCACAACAGCGCCGCCAAGCCGAGCCCGGCCACGAACCCACCGAGATGGGCGAGGTTGTCGATCTGCGGTTCGAGCCAGCCGATCGTGAAATCGATCGCCACCAACACCACCAGCACCCGCAACAGCCGGGTCCGCATTGCGAGGTAAAGCGGGTGCCGGATTTGCCACAACGCCACCGCGTAGGCGCCGAGGAGCGCAAAGATGCCGGCGCTCGCGCCGACGGCGATGTCGTAGCGTTCGAGCATCGCGCTCGCGAGATTACCCACCGCGCCGCCGATCACGAACACCAGCAACATTCGCCACCAACCCCACGCCCGTTCGATCGAGGAGCCGAACGACCAGAGCGCGAAACCGTTCATCAGGAAATGCAGCCAGCCGCCGTGGAGCAACATCACCGTCACCAGCCGCCACCACTGGCCGAAGTGGATTGTGAACATCCCGTTACCGCCCCACATCACGAGCCGGTCGGGCCACGGCACCGGCAACAATTGTTGCGCGGCAAAGACCAAACTGATTTCTGCCAGCAGGATCGCCACCACCGGCGTCGGTCGGCGCAACCCGATGAGGTCACGCCACGGCCGGGATTGTTCCTCCGCCAAACGTAGCCCGGCAAGTTCCTGTTGATACTCTGGCGAAACTGCCGGGGGCACGTAGATCGGTGATTCGACGAGTTTCAAGTAATGGCCGATGGCTTGTTGCCAGGCCAGGTCGCGAGGATCGGTGATGGCGTACGCGCGGGAAAGTTGGCCGAGGGCGGTTGTCTTGTCGCCCTTTGCGAGAGCCGCCCGGCCGCGCCAGTACGCGGCGAACCGCGCAAATCCCCGGCGTTGCCGGCGTCGGTCGCCCAAGAGCCGGTCGACTTCCGTCGTGTCCCCGGCCATCGCGGCCAACCGGATCCGCATCGCCCAGAGCGGCTCTTCGAGACTCATGACGGACGGCGCAAGCATGACGAATTGCAGACATCGCATCGCGCGCGGCAAATCGTCGAGCTCGGCGAAGGCGCGCGCGATTTGCAGCCGGACGAAAATGGTCACCGCAGCGCTGCCCCACTCGGGCGTGTCTTGAAACAGGACGACCGCGGCCATCCATTCCCGGCGATGGAGCAGGAACGCCAGCCGCCACGCCCGCACCAATCCCCGTGCTGCTGTCGGCATCGTCGGCGACTCCGCGTCGCGCAACATCTCGACCGCCAATTCCGATGCACCACCGGCCATTGCGCGCAACGCCGTCGCGTACCGGCGGCGCAGCCGGCCCATCTCGCCGAGCATCAACCAGCCGGCGAGGTCTTCCAGCGGCGCAGCCCGGCGCCACCGGCCTTGTTGCCGGTAACGCGCGCTGCCGGCAAGCAGGAGCCGGGGCGTGATGTGCAGCAAAACAAACGTGCCCCAACTCAACGCGACCCACCGGGCACCGTCCCGGCTCAGTAGCGCCACGCCGCCGAACACCAGCACCGCCGCGAGCTGGAGGATCGTCGCCAGATGCCACCGCCAATCCCGGCGCAGCAACGGCAGCAATTGCATCCAAGCCAGCAAGAGCAACGGGTAAACGAGGAAGCGATGGGTCACGGGAGGATGGTGACGGGGTCGCCGATTTCGAGAAGGTCGTAGAGGCGCTCGATTTGGGGGATGGTGACGGCGATGCAGCCGTGGGTCCAGGTCACGTTGGGGCAGGGACCGTGGATGCCGACTTCGCCGCCGAGCGCGGTTTTCCACGGCGGACAGGCGTGGGTGGTAATGGCCTCCCTGATTTTTGTGTGTTCCTCGGTAGTGATGAGTCTTTCGCGGAGACCCCGGTCGGCATCTTCCATGTTTGGGTAACTCAGCCCAAGGAACCGGTGGTACTTGCTCGCGGGATTTTTGTAGCAGACGTAGAACTCGCCCTCGGGCGTGGCGAGATCGCCTTCGCGTTGTTTGTCGGCGGCGTTCTTGCCGGTAACCGCCGGAATGCGGAGGACTTCCTCGTCGCCGTCGAACAGGGCGAGGGTGCCGGTGTGTTTGGTGATGACGACGCGGCGAGAGCTCATTTGACGAGGGCGTCGATTTTCGCCGCGAGATCGAAATCGTTTTGGGTGAGGCCGTCCCGGCTGTGGGTCCAGAGGAGGATTTTAACGCGCTTGAACTTGTAGAGCTGGACGTCCGGGTGGTGGTCCATCGCGTTGGCCGGTGGGGCGAGCTTGGCGATGAGCTGGGTCGCTTCAGTGAAGCCGGTAAAGACGAATTCTTTCACAATCATCTTGCCGTCGCGTTGCCAGCTGTTGCCGAGGGCGGTGAGTCGGGCGGCGATCTCGGGCTCGGAAAGTTTTGGTAAGTCGGTTGCCATGATGTTCCTCCTGCGGCCAGTATATCAGACGCCGTTGACTTCCCGCGCGGTCTATCTATAGTGGCGCTGAAATCAGAGTAAAAAAGTCCGATTTATCATGCAAGTCACAAGGGCAGGCGAATATGCGGTGATTGGGCTGCTGTATCTGGCCCGGCAACCCGAGGGTCGCACGGTGATGATCGACGAGATCAGCGACGCCGAGCGGATCCCGAAAAGTTTTCTCGCGAAGATTTTCCAATCGCTCGTGAAAGCCGGGTTCGTGAAGTCACACCGCGGCGCTGGCGGTGGGTTCAGCCTCGCGAAGCCACCGGCCGACGTGAGCCTGCTCCAGATTTTCCGCGCCGTCGAAAGCGCGTTTGCGTTGCAGAAATGCGTGAGCGCCGAGCCGGAGTGCGTCGTCTCCCATGACCGGCTCGGCTCGTGCGCGTTGTGCGGCGTGTACGCCGAGGCGCAAGGGCGCGTGAACGAGGTGTTCGCGCGCACGACGCTCCAGTCGCTCCTTCGAACTTCCCCCGTGGCGGTGAACTGATCATGTTTGGCAGAACCAAGTCGTCCCTTTCCGAAGACCACATCCGCGAAGCGCTCCGGCAGGTGAAGTTTCCCGGCTTCAGCCGCGACATCCTGAGTTTTGGGATCCTCAAATCGATCCAGCTTGCCGGCAATGACGTGACCGTGGCGTTGCACGTGATGACGCGCGACGAAAACGTGCCGCGACAAATCGAAGCCGATGTCCGCGCCGCGCTGCAACGTTGCGACGGGGTGGGGAAGGTCACCGTCCAGCTCACTGCCCAGCAGCCGCCGCAACAGAACATTCCCATGGCCGGTAACGCTGCCCCGCAGGCACGACCGCAGATTGCCGGGGTGAAGCACATCGTCGCCGTTGCCAGCGGCAAGGGTGGCGTGGGCAAATCCACCGTCGCCGTCAACTTGGCCTGCGCACTCGCCAAGCTCGGCCAGAGCGTCGGGATCATGGACGCCGACATTTATGGCCCGAGCGTCCCGAAGATGATGGGGAAAGTCGACCGGCCGACGATCACCGACGAGAAGCTCGACCCGGTCGAGAACTTCGGCTTGAAGATGATGAGCATGGCGTTGCTGCTCGACGGCAACTCGCCGGTCATCTGGCGCGGCCCGATGATCATGAAGGCAATCCAGCAATTCGCCCTCGCGGTGAACTGGGGCAAACTGGATGTGCTCGTCGTCGACCTGCCGCCCGGCACGGGTGACGCGCAGCTTTCGCTCGTCCAGACCATCGCGCTCGACGGCGGCGTCATCGTCACCACGCCGCAAGACGTGGCGCTCGAAGTGGCGCGGCGCGGCATCGCGATGTTCGAGAAGGTGAACGTCCCCATCCTCGGCATCGTCGAGAACATGAGCTACTACTCCTGCCCGCATTGCGGCAAGGCGGATGATATTTTCGGCCACGGCGGCGGACGCCGGGAGGCTGAGCGGATGGAAGTGCCGTTTTTGGGTGAGATCCCGCTGTTCGCGGAGATCCGCATCGCCGGCGACAAAGGCGTACCGGTCGTTGTCGCCGCGCCCGAGAGCCCCGCCGCAGTTGCGTTCCGCGAATGCGCCGCAACCGTGATGCAGCGACTGGCCGCCAAGGTCTGATCCGCCGGGGGCGTCAGAATTTTTGGGCAACCCCTGTAGCCGAGGCGTAAGCCTCGGCCGAAGCTGACGCTTCGGCTACAGTACGGAGTCAGTGACCAACACATTGAACTTCAATCTGCGCCGGGCCGGGGTTTGACGGTCGCCGGCGGTTTGTAGTAGCCTCGCGGCACCCCGTTGAATCAGACAGGAGAACCGCCGTGAGCGTCCCGACCCGATTCGTTTTGCCGCAAGCCGAGTTGCCCACCCACTGGTACAACGTTCTTGCCGATGTGCCGAAGCCGCTCCCGCCGCCGTTGCACCCGGGCACCAAGCAACCCATCCAACCGGCCGATATGGCGGCCATCTTCCCGGAGAATCTCGTCGCGCAGGAGATGACGACTGAGCGCTGGGTTGAGATCCCTGAGCCGGTCCGGGAGATCTACACCTTGTGGCGGCCGACGCCGTTGTTGCGGGCGGTCCGGTTGGAGAAGGCGCTCCAGACGCCGGCGCATATCTATTACAAGTACGAAGGCGGCAGTCCCGCCGGTAGTCACAAGCCCAACACCGCTGTCGCGCAGGCGTATTACAACAAGCAAGCCGGCACGAAACGGCTCGCCACCGAGACCGGCGCCGGGCAGTGGGGCTCGTCGCTCGCGCTCGCGTGCAAGTTGTTCGGGATCGAATGCTGCGTCTACATGGTGAAGGTCAGCTATCACCAGAAACCCTACCGGAAGTTGATGATGCAGACGTGGGACGCGACGGTGTACCCCAGCCCGAGCGATCACACCGAGTACGGACGCAAACTGCTGCAAGCCGATCCCGATTGCCCCGGCAGCCTCGGCATCGCCATCAGCGAAGCCATCGAGGATACGGTCAAGACGCCCGACACCAAGTACGCGCTCGGCAGCGTGCTGAATCACGTCTGCCTCCACCAGACGGTCATCGGTCAGGAAGCAATCCGGCAAATGGAACTGGCCGGTGAGGATCCCGACATCATCATCGGCTGCGTCGGTGGCGGGAGCAACTTTGCCGGGGTGGCGTTTCCGTTTGTGCGGAAGAAGATCACTGAGAAGAAGCCCTACCGGATCATCGCCGTTGAGCCGGCAGTCTGCGCGTCGCTCACGAAAGGCGAACTCCGGTATGACTTCGGCGACACCGCGCAGACGACGCCGTTGCTCTGGATGCACACACTCGGTCACGATTTCATCCCGCCGAAGATTCACGCTGGTGGCTTGCGTTATCACGGCATGGCGCCGACCGTCAGCCACGTCCACGACCTTGGCTTGTGCGAGGCGGTGGCCTATCCGCAATCGAAAGTGTTCGAAGCGGCGATCCTGTTCGCGCGGACGGAAGGCATCGTCCCCGCTCCCGAACCGTCCCACGCCATCCGCTGCGCCATCGACGAGGCCGTGAAAGCCCGGGAGGAAGGAAAGACGAAGGTCATCCTCTTCAACCTCTGCGGCCACGGCATGCTCGACCTCGCGTCGTACGATGCTTATCTCGGCGGCAAGCTTGTCGATGAATAAAACGGAGACCTTATGCAAATCCTCATTGTCCAAGCCCACGTGAAACCGGACTGCGTCGAGGCATTCAAAGCCGCCACGCTTGAAAACGCCCGCCACAGCGCCCAAGAACCCGGTGTCGCGCGATTTGATTTGCTCCAGCAATCCGACGACCCAACGCGTTTCGTCCTCTACGAGGCCTACAAAACTCCCGACGCACCGGCGAAACACAAAGAAACCGCCCACTACAAAAAATGGGCCGAAGTCACCGCGAACATGTTCGCCGAACCCCGCACCCGGGCCCTCTACACGGAGCTGTTTTGGACCCGCTAGCGGCTTGCCTGCACCCCCGCTTTCGGGCATCATTTATCCATGAAGCGGTCGTTGGTGGTTCACAAAGCGAACAGCTTTAAGGAAGCTGACGAGTGGGACGTCCAACAGCAGTTGGCGATGACCCCTCAAGAGCGGTTTGATGCCGTCAAAGTGCTGCGGGAACGAGTCTATCCCAAAGACGCCAAGGATGTCCGCGCGTGCCATCGAACACGATAGACTTGGCGGTTCTATCTGCCGACACACGCGAGTTGCTTGCGCTACTTGCAAGACACAAGGTAGCCTACCTGCTTTGTGGCGGTGCGGCGGTAATCTACTACGGGCGAGTGCGCACCACAGGTGATGTGGATATTTTCTATGATCGCCACCCAGAAAATGCCGCGAAGCTGTTTGCAGTATTGACCGATTTCTGGGGTGGTAATATCCCGCACCTTGCCGGAATTGAGGAACTGCAGCGATCCGGCTTTGTTCTCCAGTTCGGTGTTCCCCCGAACCGCATCGATCTCATCAACGAAATCGACGGTGTCAAGTTTGCGGACGCTTGGCTCTGCCGCAAGGAATTGTCCATGCCCACCGCTTCGGGGGCGGTACCCATCCAGCTCATCAGCTTGTCAGATCTCATCCGAAACAAAGAAGCGACCGGCAGACTCAAGGATGCCGACGATGCTGCATTTCTTCGCCGGGTAAGTCAGATGAAATGAGCGCGGCATCCCTTACGCGGATTCGCATGGTTCTTGTCTGGCTGTCGATTGTGTTGGGTGCATTCACCTCGCTTGCCTACTATTGGCAGCCGGATTGGCTCACCGCTTTCACTATCTGGCCGGCATGGTTCTGGTTCAGCGCAGGCGTTGCACTGGCATTGGCTGGATACAGCCGGCCGACGAGGAAGCTGATATTGTCTGCTGCACTGCTGTGGGGTGGCGTTGGTTATTTATTGCGGGCGGAGGCTGTGGCGGTGCTCCGCTCGCGGGCTTGGCCAGTCTCCAAATGGGAGGATGCGCGGCGTCAGGGTGCCGGGTTAAGGGTTCTTACACTGAACTGCGCCGGTGGGAGTCTCGCCGCTGCACAAGAAGCGGGGGCCTACCATGCTGACATCGTGTTGCTGCAGGAGGTGCCAACAAGAGGGCGACTCACCCCGCTGATTCCCCAGTTAACCGTGCGTTCAGCAGAATCGGCACTGGGAATGGACACGGCGGTGATTGCGGCTGGTGCCGTGGAGGCCATACCCGTGAATTCACCGCTGCTGCAATTGGCTCGAGTGCGCTTGTTCACCGGGCAATCGCTGGTTGTCGGAAGCGTGCGTTTACCTCCTCCCAGCATACGCACCGATCTCTGGTCGCCCGCCTGTTGGCAAAGCCATGCCGCTGACCGCCTAGACCGGCGCCAAGCCCTGCACGAAGTGATCAAGTCACTGGCCTCGGTGTCTGCCGAGACGCCCCTGATTCTAGCGGGTGACTTCAACGCGCCAGCCGGTGACGCCGTCTTTCGCCTACTTCGCCCGCGCTTGTCCGATGCGTTTATGTCAGCGGGTGTTGGTTGGGGTGGAACCGCGCACAATGATTTTCCCATCATGCGGATCGACCAGATTTGGTTGAGTGATCATTTTCAAGTCACCGCACTCGTAACACGAAAAACTGCGTACTCGGATCATCGCATGGTAATCTGTGATGTTATTCTTCCACCGATTTCCACCAGCAAGCCATGAACGCAAATCCACTGCGCTTCGAATTCGCCACAGCCACGCGGATTGTCTTCGGAGCCGGTAAGGTTCAGGAGATTGGGATGTTGGCGAAGACGTTTGGCCGGCGGGCGCTCGTGGTCATCGGCAAATCAGCGGGGGCGGTGCAGCGGGTAGAACCGGTGTTGTCGGCGTTGATGCAGGCCGGGGTGGATTACGACACGTACTCGGTTTCCGGGGAGCCGACGCTCGACACGGTGCGGGCCGGTCGGAAGGCATGCGACCTCGTCATTGCGTTCGGCGGCGGCAGTGTCATCGATACCGGTAAGGCCATAGCCGCTTTGCTGACGAATCCCGGTGACCCGTTGGAATATGTCGAAGTCATCGGTCAAGGCCGGGCGATTGTGAACCAGCCGGTGCCATTCATTGCGATTCCCACCACGGCGGGTACCGGCTCGGAAGTCACGCGCAACGCCGTCCTTGGCTCACCGGAGCACAAGGTGAAAGTGAGCCTGCGTAGTCCGCTCATGCTGCCGCGCGTGGCGGTGATTGACCCGGACGTGATCATTGCGCCCCCGGCGCAACGGCTCGATGCGTTGACGCAACTGATCGAACCGTTCGTTTCCTGCAAAGCCAATCCGATGACCGATGCCATTTGCCGGGAAGGGATGCGTCGCTGGCGCGAAGGTGGAATTGAAAACTGGGCGCTGGCCGCGACGTTTTCCGGTATGGCGCTGGCCAATGCCGGCTTGGGCGCCGTCCACGGCTTTGCCGGCCCGCTCGGAGGAATGTACGACGCCCCGCACGGCGCGCTCTGCGCCGCATTGTTGCCGGCGGTGATGGAAGTCAATGAACGTGCTGTAGCCGCGCTTGTTAAGCGCGGCGGGCCGGAAGGCCGCGATTATCAATCGCGGCTACAGAGGTTTTCTGAGGTCCGGCAGATCATCGGCGACATCCCGGCTTTGGTGAGGGAACTTCAGATTCCACCGTTGCGCGCCTATGGCATTCGCCGCGAAGACTTCCCGGGAATCATCCCCAAGGCGAAAGCCGCCAGCAGCATGAAGGGGAATCCGGTGGTGCTGACGGATGCCGACCTGACGGAGATTCTGGATAAGTCTTGGTAGGGCGCGGTGTCTCACCCCGCCGAACTCAATTGATGGCCGCGGCGGGCTGGGACAGCCAGCCCTACCTTACCGGCGCCGGCGCGGCGAGAAGCTGAAGCCCTTCGAGGTGCGGGCGACGTGGACGCTGCGGCGGTCGGGCGGTGGCGCGTCGCCCTTGAGCATCGCGGTGGCGTCGTACCGGAAGTTGTCGATCTGGAGCCGGGGGATTTTCTGGCCGACGAAATGTTCGATGGCGGCCACAGCCGCCGCTTCTTCGCTGGTGCAGAGCGTGAACGCGTCGCCCACTTTCTGGGCGCGGCCGGTGCGGCCGATGCGGTGGACGTAGTCCTCGGGATGCTGCGGGACGTCATAGTTGATGACGTGGGTGACGCCCTCGACGTCGATACCGCGCGCCGCGATGTCAGTGGCGACCATCACCTCGTACTTGCCGGACTTGAAACCTTCGAGCGCCTCGATGCGTTCGCGCTGGGTCCGGTTGGAATGGAGGACGGCGACGGCGTGGTTGGCTTGTTTCAAGCGGCGGGCGATCTTGTCGGCGCCGTGTTTGGTGCGGCAAAAAATGAGGACGCTGTCAAAGTTGGTGCGTTCAAGGAGCGTGACGAGCAGTTGAAATTTTTGCGTTGCGGCGACCGGATAGAATGCGTGCGTGACCGTCTCGGCCGGTGAGCGGCGTTCGCCGATGGAGATGTTCTCGGGATGGTGCAAGGCCCATTTGACGAGGCTCTCAATCTCTGGCGGCACCGTGGCGGAGAAGAGCATCGTCTGCCGCTGCTTCGGGCACTTCTCGATTATCCGGCGCACGTCGGGCATGAATCCCATGTCGAGCATTCGATCGGCTTCGTCGAGGACGAGGATCTGGATGTCGCGCAGGTTCACGTCACCTTGGCCCATCAAGTCGAGCAGGCGCCCGGGCGTGGCGACGATGATGTCGGCCCCGCGCTTGAGCGCGTCGCGTTGCGCGCCGTAACCGACGCCGCCGAAGATGACCGCCGTCCGCAGGTCGGTGAACCGGCCGTAATCGCGGAACGCCGTGTCCACCTGTGCCGCGAGTTCGCGGGTCGGTTCCAACACGAGACACCGGCAGGCGCCGTGTTGGCCGAGCCGGGTGAGCACGGGCAGTGCGAAGGCGGCCGTCTTGCCGGTGCCTGTTTGCGCCGAGCCGATGACATCCTTGGCGGCCAGCACGACCGGGATGGCGCGGGCTTGGATGGCGGTGGGTTCGGTGTAACCGGCGGCTTCGACGCCGCGCAGGACAGCTTCTGAAAGACCAAGTGACTTGAAAGGCATGGCGCGGAGAGTAGGCGGGCTGCGCAGTTTGCGCAAGTGCGGTGTTTGCGACACGGTGGGCGCGTGAAACGGCTGATCATTGCCTTACTCCTGACCGTCGGTTGCCAGCGCCCGCCGCCCTCGCTGACGCCGGTAACGTCGGGGGAATTGAAAGCGGCGATCCGGGGCGCCAACGCGCCGGTGGTGCTGGTGAACATGTGGGCGACATGGTGCGGGCCGTGCCGGGAGGAATTCCCGGATCTGGTGAAGCTGCAGCGCCAATATCAAAGCCGGGGCCTGAAGGTGTTGTTTGTCTCGTGGGATGCCGATGCGGTGGTGGCGCAGAAGTTCCTCGCGGCGCAGGGCGTGGATTTCTCCTCGTTCATCAAGTCGGACGCGGAGAGCGATCCGAAGTTCATCGACGGGGTGGATCCGCAATGGAGCGGAGCATTCCCGGCGAGCATGGTTTACGACGGCGCGGGAAACTTGCGGGCGTTTTTTGAGGGGAAGAAAACTTTTCCCGAATTTGATGCAACGGTCCGGCAGGTTTTGGAGTCGAAAGCTACCGGAGGAACTACCCAATGAAACTAGCAACCGTCATGGCAATGTTGGTCGCTGCCGCCGCGCAGGCGTGGGCGTTGGAACTCGGCGATGTTGCGCCGAAAAGCGATGTGAAGATGAAAAACGTCGACGGCAAGGAGCTGTCCGTCGCCGACGTGAAAGGCGTAAAAGGCACGCTGGTCATCTTTTCCTGCAACCATTGTCCGTTCGTGAAAGCGTGGGAAGAGCGGATCACGGCGCTGGGGAACGGCGCGCTGAAACAGGGCGTCGGCGTCATCCAGATCAATTCGAACGACCCCGCCAAGGCCGGTGACACGTACGAGGCGATGCAGGATCGCGCCAAGGCCCGCGGCTTCCAATTCCCCTACGTCGTGGATGCTGACTCCGGTGTGGCGCGCGCATTCGGGGCGACCCGCACGCCGGAGGTCTTACTTTTTGATGCGGCCGGCAAGCTCGTCTATCACGGCGCGATTGACGACAATCACAAGGACGCCGCTGCGGCGAAGGAGCATTACCTGAAGGACGCGCTCGACGCGCTCGTGGCCGGTAAGGAAATCACCGTCAAGACCACCAAGGCGGTCGGCTGCTCAATCAAGTTCCGGTCATAAACATTGAAACTGCGGGGGCGCCCGGCGCATTCTAATGGCGTGAGCACCACCATCGTCTGGTTCCGCCTCGACCTACGTCTGACCGACAACCCGGCCCTGCAAGCGGCGGTGCAGCGCGGCGGACCGGTGATCCCCGTTTACATCTGGGCCCCGGAAGAGGAAGGCGACTGGCCGCCCGGCGCCGCGAGCCGGTGGTGGCTGCATCATTCGCTCAAGGCGCTTGACGCCAGTCTCCGTGGGCACGGGTCCCGGCTCATCATCCGGCGTGGTCCATCTCTTGAAACGTTGCAGGCGCTGATGAAAGAAACCGGCGCGGATGCCGTGTATTGGAATCGCCGGTACGAACCCGCCTTGATTGCGCGGGACAAGGTGGTGAAAGCGGCGTTGCCGGCCGAAAGTTTCAATTCGGCGCTCCTCTTCGAGCCGTGGGAGTTGAAGCCGTACAAAGTTTTCACGCCGTTCTGGAAGGCTTGTCTGGCCAAGAAGGTGGGAGGGGCCTTGGCGCCCCGACCACAGAAGATCGCGGCACCAAGGCCGCTCCCACGCTCGTTGGAAATCGCTGAACTCGACCTACTCCCCAAACTCGACTGGGCGAAGGGCTTTGACTGGGAGCCCGGTGAAGCGGGTGCGAAGAAATTGCTGCGGCGCTTCAACGCGAGCCGGTACACCGCCGACCGTGACCGGCCAGACTTGCTCGGGACTTCCCGGCTCTCGCCTCATCTGCACTTCGGAGAAATCTCGCCGCGCCAGATTTGGGAAGCCTGTAGCCGCGCTTGCCAAGCGCGGCCACAGTCAAACGCGGACGCCTATCTCCGGCAACTCGGCTGGCGCGAGTTTGCGCATCACTTGCTCTATCACTTTCCCCACACCGCGGAGGAGCCGTTGCGCCCGGAATTTGGAAAATTCCCGTGGCGGGCTGACGCGAAAGCGTTGAAGGCGTGGCAACGCGGTCGCACCGGCTATCCGCTTGTGGATGCCGGGATGCGTGAGTTGTGGACGACCGGCTGGATGCACAACCGGGTCCGCATGGTGGTCGCGTCGTTCCTCGTGAAGGATCTGCTCATCTCGTGGCAGGAAGGCGCCCGGTGGTTCTGGGACACGCTCGTGGACGCCGACCTCGCGAACAACACGCTCGGTTGGCAATGGACCGCCGGCTGCGGTGCGGACGCCGCGCCATACTTCCGCATCTTCAACCCGGCCAGCCAGGCCGAGAAATTCGATCCGCAAGGCGAGTACGTCCGCCAGTGGGTCAAGGAGCCGGTCGCGCCGATTGTCAATCACGCTGCGGCGCGTGACCGGGCGTTGCTGGCACACGCCAAAATCAAAGTAGGCTAATCATGCAATGGTTTAATCATCATTCCGTTCTCATCGTCGGCATCCTCATCGCGATTGGTGTCGGCTCGACAATCGTGCGGCGCGGCAACCGGACGCGCGACTGGCTCATCCTCGCCGGCACGCTGGTCGTGTATTTCGGGGCGTGGTTCGCCCTCCGCCCGGTATCGCGACTCACGCCGCCGGTGCCGGGTAAACCGTTCTTGGTCGAGGTTCAGTCTCCGTACTGCTTCGCCTGCGTCGCTGCGAAACCGGCAGTGGATCGGCTGGAGGCAGAATTGCGCGATAAGCTCGTCATCCGCCGCGT
The DNA here is from genome assembly GCA_900299315.1 of Verrucomicrobiota bacterium. Classification (GTDB taxonomy): domain Bacteria; phylum Verrucomicrobiota; class Verrucomicrobiia; order Palsa-1439; family Palsa-1439; genus OMJI01. The sequence continues at coordinate 17,604 of OMJI01000124.1, forward strand.
GGACATCCGCAGTCCCGAAGGCCAGCAACTCGTGCGAGAGCACCAGGTTCAGTTCACGCCGACGTTCCTCCTGTTCGACGCCACCGGCAAAGAACAATGGCGTGGCTCCGGCAGCCTCGACGCCGAGCGAGTCCGTGGGGAACTTGCGCCGTGAGAAATCTCGTCCTCGTCCTCGGCGATCAACTCGACCCGCAATCGGCGGCGTTCGATGGCTTTGATTCCCGGCAGGACGCGGTCTGGATGGCCGAGGTCAGCGGCGAGGCGGAACACGTCTGGTCCCACAAGGCGCGCATCGCGATCTTCCTCACCGCAATGCGGCATTTCCGGGACGAACTCCGGACGCGCGGAATCACCGTGCATTACACCGAGCTGGATGTTGGTAGGGACGGACCGCCGGGCCGTCCGTCCGGAAACGACCGCGGCGCGCCCGGCGGTCGCGCCCCACCAACGACATTCGGCGAGGCGCTGCGCGACTCGGTCCGGCAACTCAACCCCGAGAAGGTGATCGTCGTCGAGCCCGGAGAGTGGCGTGTGGAGCAGGAATTGAAACGCGCGGTGCCGGGCTTGGAGATTCGACCCGACCGGCACTTCCTTTGCACGAAGGAGGAATTCGCGGCGCACGCCAAGGGACGCAAACAACTCCGGCTGGAGTTTTTCTATCGCGAGATGCGGCGCAAGTACGACGTGCTCATGGACGGCGACGAGCCGGTCGGTGGCACTTGGAATTACGACAAAGAGAACCGGCAGAGCTTTGGTCGGGAAGGTCCCGGTCTGATTCCCAAGCCGGTGGGGTTCAAGCCGGACGCGACGACGCGCGAGGTACTGGCGTTGGTGGAGAAGAAATTCGCGGAGCATCCCGGAGGTCTGGAGAAATTCGATTGGCCGGTGACGCGCGCGCAGGCGCTGGTGGCGTTGGAGGATTTCATCACGAACCGGCTGGCGGATTTCGGCCGGGTCGAGGACGCGATGTGGACGGGGGAGCCGGTGTTGTATCACTCGCGGTTGTCAGCGGCGCTGAATTTGAAACTGCTCAACCCGCGCGAGTGCATCGCGGCT
>OMJI01000125.1 GCA_900299315.1 Verrucomicrobiota bacterium
GCCGGTGAGGTCATCAAGAACCCCTGCCGGAAATGCGCCGGCGAAGGTCGCGTCCAGCAACGCACCAAGATCAAGGTCCGCATCCCCGCCGGCATCGACGATGGTTCCCGGCTGCGCAGCTCCGGCAACGGCGAAGCCGGTGTTCGCGGTGGCTCGTCCGGTGACCTCTACGTGGTCGTTCATGTCCGGCCGCATGACCTTTTTGTTCGGCAAGAGGACGATCTGATCTGCGACGCGCCGATCAATTTTCCCACCGCGGCTCTCGGCGGTGAGATCGAAGTCCCGACGTTGACCGGCGCGGCCAAGCTGAAAATCCCTGCCGGCACCCAGAGCGGCACCGTCTTCCGCCTGCGTGGCAAAGGCATGCCCAACGTCCACGGTCACGGCCACGGCGACCAGCACGTCCGCATCATCGTCGAGGTTCCGTCCCGTCTCTCCCGGCAGATGCGCGAAAAGCTCGAGGAATTCGCCAAGCTCGCCAACGACGAAGCCTACCCCCAACACGCCAGTTGGCTGGAAAAAGCCAAACGCTTCTTCGGGAAGTAACACCCTGCCGGGCATGCGCGCTGCTCTTTTGGGCGGTGCATGAACTTTCTCCAGACGATTTTGTTGGTGGATGAAGATCCTAAAATCCGTGGCGTGATGGCCGCCCAATTGGGACAACTCGGCTACCGCGTTGCCGAGGCCGATTCTGCCGACGAAGTTCGCGAACTCGCCGCCCGCGAACAACCAGCGTTCATCCTCCTCGACCGCGGGTTGCCCGGAGATGGACAGCAGGCGCGCGAAATTCTCGCGTCGTTGAGAGACGACCCCGTGGTCGGGCACATTCCGGTTCTGATGACCAGCGCCCGGGCGGCGATGCCTTCTTGAATCCGGGTGCGTTGCCCGGTAGGATGCGGCTGTGAACTGCCGCACCATTCTTGCCCTCGGTTTCGTCACCGCGATTGTCGGCTGCACCACTTCCCAACCCCCGGCAGACCGCCCGGCCATGCGGGCGATGGGTCAAGCCGCCGCTCCCGAGGCCGGAGGGAGTGACGAGGCGATCGGCACGGAGATCCGGCGCCGGCTGGAGATTGTCGATCCCGGGATGACGGCCAGCGTGATTGTGGAGGTCAACAACGGTATCGTGACGCTGCGCGGTTCGACGGCGACAGTTCAGAATGCGTGGCGCGCGGAAGGCGCGGCGCGGGCGGTGCCAGGCGTGAAGGACGTCCGCAACGAGATTCTCGCTCGTTAGGGCGTCGACTGCGCGTCGCCGAAAATCTTCTGCAATTCCTGACCGACCGCCGGGGAGAGTTGTGTGGCTTGGAGGGAGTAGGTGCCGGCCAGTTTGTCTTGGCCGTAGTTCCGGCAGAACACGGAGAGCATCAGGTACCGGCGCGCTTGCACGTCGGGGGTCTCGGTGTTGGCGGCGGCGGTGGCATAGCTCGCGGCCATCTTGACCACCGCGGCCGGTGGCAGGTCGCTCCATTTGCCGACGATCTCGCCGTAGGTGGTCGTGTAGAAGACTTCGGCGTCCGTGGCGCGGGCGAGTCGGCCCATCAACTGAACCCCGGCTTTGGTCGGGAGCACGGCGGCATCGAAAGGCCGAGCGGCAAAATCCGCGGCGAGCTGGGCTTTGAATTCCTGCAACACTTTGGCCCCGGCTTCGCGGCCGGCAATAAGCCGTTTGCCGACGGCAGTTTCGACAGTGGGCGCGAACTGGGCGTACCGGGCTTCCAAGCCGGTAAAATCGTAGCGCGCGAGCAGCGGTGAGATCTCCGGTTCGAGGGCTTGAAGCAACTTTTGTTCGGCGGCGGCGCGCTCTGCCTCCCGGGCTTCGAGTTCGCGGCGGTGTTGTTCCTCTTGTTGCTTGGCCTGCTCCGCGGCCTTTTGCTGGGCGGCGATCGCGGCCTCGATATCAGCCCGGCGTTTGTCGAACTGTGGACGGAGCGTGCTGAGGTTGGCGGGGGCGGTCAGCTTTGCCAAAGCTTGGGTGAACTGTCCGGCTTTCTGGAGCCGGTCGGCCTCGGCGAGTTGGTCGCTGGCGCGCTGGCAGTCGCGGACGAGCCGGTCGGCCAGCGGACGGAGATTGAAGACCCAGCGTTGCGTGTCATCGACCGGCAGGTTGAGGTAGAGCCGGAAGTTGCGGATGGTCGGCTCGATCTCACCGGCTTCCAGATGTTTGAAGCCGCTGCTGAAGTAGGTGAGCGCGGCGGCCCAGCCCGGCATGCGCGGCGCGGCGGATTCCATCGTCGCCAAGGGGATTTGGTTGGCCATGGTGTACGCCAGGGCGTCGACGAGGGAACCGGTGGTGACGTCGGCCGGTGGTTCTTTGGCGGCGCGTTTGTCGATGGCGTTAACGAACGACGAGAGCGACGGCGTCGGTCGGTCCATTGCCTGCAAGGTCAATCCCTCGAAGTAGGTGATCCATTGCCGGGCCTTGCGTTGCTCGGGGGCGAGCAGGCGCTTGGCGGAATCGAGGTCTTGGAGGGCGTCCTGATACTTGCCTTGCGTCAGTTGGAGCAGCGCCCGGTTCCACGCCTTGATCCACGCGCTGTCCTCGTTGAAATCAACGGTGGTCGCCACCAACGGCGCCGGGGGCGGGACGGTGACGAGGGTGGTGCTGGTGGAGCTGGGCGGCGGCATGGCCGGTGGCGGCGCGCTTGGCTCGAAGAAGATGTTGCGGTTGGCGTAGACAAACACGACAGCCGCGACGCCGACCAACACGATCACGACGGTGGTGATGATGGACTTGAACGACATCTGCTCGCCGCTCGGCGCGGTGACGAGCCGGTTCTCGGCGGCGTATTTGACGGCGGCGATGGCTTCGTCGAAATCGTGGAGCAACTCGTCGTACGTCGCGTAGCGCTCGGCCGGGTTCTTGGAGAGCATCCGCCCGATGAGATGGGTGGTCGCGCCCTGGACGGTCGGGGCGTAGGTCTTGAGCGAGTACGCCGGTTGGGTGGCGTGCTTGGTGACGACTTCGCTGGCGGTGGCGGCATCGAACGGAGGCCGACCGGCGAGGACGTGGAACAGCGTGGCCCCCAGCGAATACATGTCGCTGCGCAGGTCCTCGGGTTGGCCGCGAAGTTTTTCAGGCGCGATGTAGTAGGGCGTGCCCCAGATGGGTTCGCTGCTGGCCTGTTGCGCTTCGTGTTGGGCGCGGGCGAGACCGAAATCGACGAGCTTGGGTATGTTGTCTTCGCCGAAGAGGATGTTGCCGGGTTTGATGTCGCGATGGAGCAAGCTGCGGGAATGGGCGGCACGGAGCCCGGCGGCGATCTGCCGGCCGATGTCGAGGACGTCTTTCTCCGGCAGCTTGCCAAGGGTGGACAGCCGGTCGTCGAGGCTGCCGCGTTCGAGCAGTTCCATCGCGAGGTAGTACTGGCCCTCGAATTCGCCGAAGGAGTAGACCTGCGCGATGTTGGGATGGTTGACGGCGGCAGCGGCCCGGGCTTCGCGGGAGAAACTCTCGATGAACTCGGGCCGGGAGGCCAATTTCTTGCGGAGAATCTTGAGCGCGAGGTACCGGCTGAGGGACAGGTCAATCGCCTTGTACACCGTGCCCATGCCGCCGACGCCGAGCGGGTTGAGCAGGAGGAAGTTGCCAAACTGGAGCGGGACCACGGAGAGCGCTCCGCACTGGGGGCAATCCACGTGGTTGAAGGCTTGCTGGCCGGTCAGGTCAATCACCGCGTTGCAGGCGTGGCAATTAATCGACTCCGGCACTTTTCCCGGGACATCCATGGGCGCGGAAGTTAACACGCGGCGGAAAGCAGCGGCAACTGCAAAGGATTAATGGCCGGGATCGGCACCGTCTCAAACCACCCGGATGATGAGGGCGGTGGTGTTGTCGCGACCGGCTTTCTCGACGGCTTCCTCGACCAGATGGCGCGCGGGGTTGAAGCCCTGCCCGCGGGCCGTCGTCTCGACCAAGCGTTCGGCCAGTTGCTCGTCGTAGTGGGCGTCCACCAAGCCGTCGGTACAAAGCAGGAAGATATCGCCGCGCTCGTGGACCACGGCGCCGAGTTGCGGGTCGACGAACTGGTTGGTGCCGCCGAGAGCTTTCTGGAGCACGCTGCGCCGGGGGTGTGTGCGCGCCTCGCGTTCATTGATCTGGCCGGTGCGGAAGAGCCAATCCACGTGCGTGTCGTCCTCGCTCAGGCGGCGAATCTCGCCGCTGCGGGCCGGTAAATAATAGATCCGGCTGTCGCCGATGTGGGCGAAATACATGATGCGCGGCGTGAACCAACAGAGGCTCAACGTTGTTTCCATCCCCGCGCATTCTTCATAACTGCTGCCCACGTACGTCAGGGCGCTGTGAATGTCGTCGTAGAGTTCTGTCAGCACATCCTCAAACGCGGCGGCGACTCCCTCGGCCGATCGTTTGAAGGAGCGCGGCAGATGGGCGGAAATCTTGGTGGTCGCAATGCGGCTGGCGTACTCACCGGCTTTTGCGCCGCCCATGCCATCGCTCACCGCAAAGACGAAATCCATGTTCGCGGTGCTTCCCTCACCGAACTTTCCGAGCCGGTGGATTTCCTGGACGTTGAAACACAAGCCGAGGAAGGCGTCCTCGTTGTTGGTGCGAACTTTGCCGCGATGGGTTTCGCCAAACCACTCCAGTCCGACCGCGGTGGGGGAAAGATTGGGCGCGTTCATGCGGCAGGACGATTCTCAAACCCCGGGAGGATGGTGGCAAATTCAAAATCGATGATGCAAAATCGCCCGTCGCTCATCCGGTAGGTGACGTTGCGCATGTCCGGGTCGTCGTGCCGGACGCCGTACGCTTCCAATTCCGCAAAGAGTTCCTGCAGTCGCTTGTCGTCCAGATGTTCGACCCGGCTGCCACAATTCGAGGTGACGATTTCAAGCCGCTCCCGGTCCGCGGCCAAGAGCCGGGGAACAAACTCGCAGCCCCGCGCCTCGAGGTGCTTGAGAACACGCACTTCGTTTTCAAAGCGCGTCTCCGCTTGGGGACCGTGGTAGGCCTTGTACACCTTCCCGTCGAAACTCAGGCGAACCGTCGCCCGCAGTGTGTCCTTAGCCTTGAGCATAGCTTGGGGTCAGTTTAGCGCGGTTCACGCTCGTTGGAAATGATCGTTCACGAGGTAATTCTTTTTGCTCAGTGTGAGCAAGACTCCACACGGCCGCCGGTAAGTTTTTTGTCATGGACAAATGACTCGCGCGCCTAAGCAACCAGCAAATCGTGTGTTACAGTTTTTCCGCTGCCGGTGTAGTTCAGATTTGACTCCGCGGCATCTCGCCTGCTAAAGCGGCTGCCCAATCCGATGGGGAATGTGTCCCCCTTAAACCAACACCCAGACACACGGAAATTACGTCCATGGCAAAATACAAATTAGAATACATTTGGCTCGATGGGTATCAACCCGTGGCCAACCTGCGCGGTAAGACTCAGGTCAAAGATTTTTCCAGCTTCCCCAAGCTCGAAGAGCTTCCCATCTGGGGGTTCGATGGTAGCTCGACCCGGCAAGCCGAAGGTCATAGCTCCGACTGCATGCTGAAGCCGGTCGCTGTCTTCCCGGATTCCACCAAGAAGAACGCGGCCCTCGTCATGTGCGAAGTCATGATGCCGGACGGCAAGACGCCGCACCCGAGCAACAGCCGGGCGACCATCCTCGATGATCCGGATGCGTGGTTTGGGTTCGAGCAAGAATACTTCCTCTACAAGGACGGTGCTCCGCTGGGCTTCCCCGCGGGCGGTGGGTTCCCGCCTCCGCAGGGCGAATACTATACCGGCGTCGGATACAAGAACGTCGGCGACATTGCCCGCGAGATTGTCGACAAGCACCTCGATCTTTGCTTGGAAGCCGGCATCAACCACGAAGGCATCAACGCCGAAGTGGCCAAGGGGCAGTGGGAATTCCAGATCTTCGGCAAAGGTTCCAAGACCGCGGCTGACCAAGTCTGGATGGCCCGGTACCTCATGATGCGCCTGTGTGAGAAATACGGCGTGGACGTGAACTGGCATTGCAAGCCGCTGGGCAAGGACGTGGACTGGAATGGCTCCGGCATGCACACCAACTTCTCGACCAAACACATGCGCGAAGTCGGCGGTAAGGATTACTTCGAGAAGCTCATGGCCGCGTTCGACAAGTACAAGAACGAGCACATCGCGGTCTACGGCCCGGACAACCACCTGCGCTTGACCGGCCTCCACGAAACCCAGTCGATCGACAAGTTCAACTACGGCTTGGCGAACCGCGGCGCTTCCGTCCGAGTGCCGCACAGCTTCGTGAACAACGGCTACCGGGGCTACCTCGAAGATCGCCGTCCGAACTCGATGGGCGACCCCTACAAGATCGCGAGCCGCATCCTGCAAACGATCGCGACTGTGCCGCTCAAGTAAGCGAACTGCTTCCAATCACAGAAGAGCCCGGTAGTGATACCGGGCTCTTTTTGTTTGCGGCCTTCCTCCCGGCTTTGAGAATTGCTTTTGAGTTGTCGTTCGCCGGCGTCTTCTCTAACATGCCGCCCTACTTTGGAGAACGCATATGAAGAAAATTGAGGCGATCATCAAACCGTTCAAACTCGAAGACGTGAAAGAGGCCCTCGGGGGCGTCGGCGTTGAGGGCATGACGGTGAGCGAAGTGAAAGGCTTTGGCCGGCAGAAGGGTCACACGGAAATTTACCGGGGCAGTGAATACACGGTCGATTTCCTGCCCAAGCTGAAGCTGGAGATTGTGGTGGCGGACAGTTCCATGGAGGCGGCGCTCAACGCCATCATCAAGGCCGCCAAGACCGGTAAAATCGGCGATGGCAAAATCTTCGTGCTCCCCTTGGAGCAAGCCGTTCGCATCCGCACGGAAGAACGCGGCGAAGCCGCTGTTTAGTCTCCACACTCAAACCAACCAACCAACAGAATCTGCAGACCGGCCCCGGCGCTGTGTCTGTTGAGGAGAAAACATGACTCCCAAAGAAGTATTGGCTCTGTGCAAGAGCAAGAATGTGCAATTGGTGGACGTGAAATTCTGCGATTTTCTGGGCACTTGGCAGCATTTCTGCATGCCCATCGCGGAGTTGGAAGAAGAAGTTTTTGAAGCGGGCTTGGGTTTTGACGGCTCATCCATCCGCGGTTGGAAATCGATCGAGGCCAGCGACATGTTGCTGTTGCTCGATCCCAATACCGCGATCATCGATCCATTCCCGCAAGTGACCACGCTCAGCATCGTCGCGGACGCCGTGGACACGATGACCCATGAACCGTACAGCCGCGATCCGCGCAACGTCGCCCGCAAGGCCGTCGCGTATCTGAAGAGCACCGGCATCGCCGACACAGCCTACATGGGGCCTGAAGCGGAGTTCTTCGTGTTTGATGACATTCGCTTTGGCCAGACCGCCAACAGCGGCTTCTACTACTTGGACAGCAACGAAGGCGTCTGGAATACCGGCCGCGAGGAGTTCCCGAATCTCGGCAACAAGATCCGCCACAAGGAAGGTTACTTCCCGGTGGCCCCGCAAGACACCCAGGTCGATCTCCGCAACGAGATGATCATGGTCATGAAGCAATGCGGCCTGCGCGTCGAGCGCGAGCACCACGAAGTCGCCACCGCCGGTCAGGCCGAAATCGACCTGCGGTTCAACGAGCTCGTCGCGATGGGCGACGACATGATGCTCTACAAGTACATCGTCAAGAACGTCGCCAAGCGGCACAACAAGACGGCCACTTTCATGCCAAAGCCGTTGTTCGGCGACAACGGCTCCGGGATGCATACTCACCAGAGCTTGTGGAAGAAGGGCAAGCCGCTCTTTGCCGGTAAGGAATACGCCGGCCTCAGCGACGTCGCGCTCTATTACATCGGCGGCATCTTGAAGCACGCGCGCGCGATGGCCGCCTTCACGAACCCCACGGTGAATAGCTACAAGCGTCTCACCCCCGGTTTCGAAGCGCCGGTCAACTTGGCTTACAGCTCGCGCAACCGGTCGGCTGCCGTGCGCATCCCGACCTACTCGCCGAGCCCGAAGGCAAAACGCATCGAGTATCGTCCGCCAGATCCGACCGCGAACCCGTACCTCGCGATGGCCGCGATGTTGATGGCCGGCTTGGATGGCATCGAGAACCGGATTGATCCCGGCGAACCTCTCGACAAGAACATCTACGAGCTCCCGCCGGAAGAGCTGAAGAAAGTGCCTTCCATGCCGGGCAGTCTCTCGGAAGCCTGCGACGCGCTGGAGAAGGACCACGCGTTCCTACTCAAGGGCGACGTCTTCACGAAGGACGTCGTGGAGCAATGGATCGAGATGAAACGCAAGGAACAGGATCAAGTCCGCCTGCGCCCGCATCCGTGGGAATTCCACATGTACTACGACGCGTAATTAACGCTGTCTAAAATCCGGTTGGGGCGATCTTGCGAGCGCGAGATCGCCCCAACTTTTTTCCTCCGAAAAAATTTTTCCTTCTCCATGGTTTTTTTCTTGCGACCGATTTTTTTCCCGCTATGCTGCGCCCGCCTTTTAGGCGAAGGCGAGGACAGGAGGAGGGTGTGAATAAGTTGTGAATAGGATGAGCCAAATCCAGTTAGACCTGGTGGTTTATTATGCTCAATCCTTAGATGGATTTTCGTTCTCACTCCCGACTCTTTCCATGAAGGTGATACGATAGTTGCCCGGTTGTCGCCAAGCGGTGTGAGAACCGCAAGTTGAAGTGGTTTTTCGCGACAACCACCAGTTTTCGATGCGTTTTTGGCAACGGCCGTGTCTTCTCGGGAACGTCCAGCTTCTCTCCTAGTCGGCACCAACGAGGAATAGGTGAGCTGTCAATAGCCTGTGAATAACTGGCTGGCAAAAAGGAGAGCGTGGCGATGACGAAGATCCATGATGGCGTGTGGAAAGACGCGGCGAAAATTCTACGCGGGATGCTGAATCCGGAACTCTTCAACCGCTGGTTCGCCAACATTCACGCCGTGGAGATTGCCGACGGCACGCTTGTGCTGGGCGTGGCCAACGAATTTCAACAGTTTTGGCTCCAAGATAATTTCCTGCCGCTCATCCGGGAGGCCGTCAACCAATCTTCTAAGGATGCCTTGCAGGTTCGCCTCGCTGTTTCAGCCGACGTGCCCCAAACGGAAGTCCTTCACCAGAAGCGCCCGGCGGAGAGAATTTCCCCCTCGCGTCCTTCCGACTCCCTTCAACTCAATCCCCGGTACACGTTTGACTCATTCATCGTTGGTCCCAACAACAACTTCGCCCACGCCGCTGCGATGGCCGTGGCTCAGTCGCCGGCGAAAGCGTACAACCCGCTCTTCGTCTATGGCGGCGTTGGCTTGGGAAAAACTCACCTCATGCAGGCCATCGGCCAACAGGTAGCCTGCGGCCGCAAGGGCCAACGCGTCGCTTACATCACATGCGAGCAGTTCACGAATGAGTTCATTCAAGCCATCCAAGCCAGTACGATCACCAAGTTTCGGAAAAAGTACCGGCACATCGATGTCCTCCTGATTGACGATATCCAGTTCTTGGCCGGTAAAGAGCGGATGCAGGAGGAATTCTTCCATACCTTCAACTGCCTCTTCGACGCCCATAAGCAGATTGTTCTATCCAGCGACCGACCGGCTGCGGAAATTGCCAACTTGGAAGCGCGGCTAGTCTCCCGCTTCGAGTGGGGCCTTGTCTCGGAACTACAACCCCCGGCCTTGGAGACCCGCATCGCTATCCTCCGGAAAAAGGCCGCAGCCATCAACGTCTGCGTTTCCGATCAGGTTTTACAATTCATTGCCGAGAAAATTCGTACGAACATCCGTCGTTTGGAAGGCGCCCTAGTCCGCGTCGCTTCCTTTTCGTCTCTCACAGGCAAGGAAGTATCCGTTGATTCTCTCGAATCCCTTCTACGGGATGCCCTCCACGAGGAAGCAAGAAGGTCCATCTCAATCGATTCAATCCAGAAGAAAGTCGCAGAACACTTCGACATTCGCCTTGCTGACATGACGAGCCGCCGACGCCCCCAAAATGTCGCTTTTCCTCGCCAGGTTGCGATGTTCCTCAGCCGCTCTTTGACCGATCGCTCTTTATCCGACATTGGCGAATCTTTCGGCGGCCGTGATCATGGGACGGTGCTCCACGCGTGCAAGCTTATCGACTCGCGGCTACGCGTGGATCAAAAACTTCGCCAGACTGTCTCGTACTTGGAACAAGCACTCCGCCGGTAAGTATGTGAATATCTTGTGAGTTCCCTCCGGACTTCTCCACTTCGCCCTTCTGTATCCGTCCTCTTTTTTCCTCGCTGTCTCTTTTTCGGAGCCTGTACCTTTCCTAAGTACCTGTGGCATCCTTGACAACGCTGTTTGTTTTGGATATTCACACCCAGTCCTGATACGACTTGTAGAGATTATAGATTCATAATCTCAGAGGGGATGGTCATGCCAATTAAGTTCAAAGTTTCCAAGGAGAAGATTCTCGACGGGTTGCAACGCGTACAAAACGTCGTCAGCACGCGCACAACCCTGCCAATCCTTTCCAACGCACTGCTCCAAGCCGGTACGGAGGGCTTGAGCCTGACCACCACCGACTTGGACGTTGGTGTGCGTTGTTCCGTGGAGGCTGAAGTGTCAAAGGCTGGGGCCACCACACTGCCGGCCCGCAAGTTGTTCACGATTCTGAAGGAAATGCCGGCCGCTGAAGTGGAAGTGGAGGTCGACGAGAAAAATGCCGCGGCTTTTCGCGGAGGGAATTCTTTCTACAAGATCATGGGGCTTCCGGAGGATGAATTTCCCCCATTCCCCAAAGCGGCAGCGGCTAAAGCGCTGAAACTCGACCAAGCGGCGCTGCGAGAAATGCTCAAGAAGTCCGCCTATGCGGTGTCAAACGATGAGACGCGGTATGTCCTAAACGGCGTCTACATGAGTTTCAAGGCAGACAAGCTCACCATAGTGGCAACAGACGGAAGGCGCCTCGCACTAGTCGAACATGAAATGGAAGTTCCCAAGGGAAGTGAGAGCGAATTCATCCTCCCCACAAAGGCGGTCGGAGAACTTCAACGGTTGCTCGGAGAAAAGGGCGACGTCACAATGGCGGTAGGGGAGAATCAAATCATCTTCACCATGGAGGGGACCACGCTAGTCTCCAAGCTCATCGAGGGGACCTACCCCAACTTCCGGCAAGTGATCCCCACCGAAGCAAAAGAAAGAATTTCAGTCGAGAGGGAAATCCTCCTTGCAGCCGTGCATCGCGCCGCAATCCTCGCGAGCGAGAAAACCCAATCCATCAAGCTGAACTTCAATAAGAACACACTGACAATCACGGCCGTAACACCGGAAGTCGGCGAGGCAAAAGAAACGCTCGCGATCAACTACAAGGGCAAAGAAATCGCCATCGCATTCAATCCCCAGTACCTGATGGACCCCCTGAGAAATCTCGATGCCGACGAGGTATTCATCGAATTAACGGACGAACTCAGCCCCGGGGTCATCAAGATCAACCAGCCATTCCTCTACGTCCTGATGCCAATGCGCCTCGCATAGTAGGCCACTTGACACCAGACCAGCCGGCAAATACGCTGCACCGACAAAACTGCCTCGTGGTGTAATGGTAGCACAACTGACTCTGGATCAGTTTGTCTAGGTTCGAGTCCTAGCGAGGCAGCCAA
>OMJI01000126.1 GCA_900299315.1 Verrucomicrobiota bacterium
ATCGAGCTCAAGTTCACGCGCGCCACCTCCATCTTCTTCATCGGGATGTTCTTCAACGCGTTTCTGCTCGGCTCGACCGGCGGCGACGTGATCAAGGCGTGGTACGTCGCCCACGAGACCAATCACAAGAAGGCGGAAGCTGTCGCGTCGGTGATTGTCGACCGGCTGGTGGGTTTGCTGGCGCTCTTCGTCATCACGTTGATCATGATGGCGGCGTTCTACCATCAAGTCTTTGACGATGCCCGGCTGCGGGGATTTGCGGTCATCACAGTTTTCGTTGTGGTGTTCACCGTGGCCGGCACCTTCGCGCTCTTCTTCAAGGGATTGGCCGACCGGGTCCCGAAAGCGCGCCAGTTGCTGCAACGCCTGCCCAAGTACGACACGCTGAAACGCATGGTGGAAGCCTACCGGGTTTACGCCAGCCACCCGCGACTCCTCGCCAAGACGATGCTCGTCTCGTTCGGCGTCCATCTCGCCGTGATGGCGAGCATCATCTTCGTCGGTCAAGGACTCGGCATCGAAACGGACAACGGGATTATCGACTACCTGCTCTACCTGCCCATCATCAACTCCGTCACCGCCATCCCGATCAGCATCTCCGGCTTCGGCGTCCGGGAACTCATGTACGCGGAGATGTTTGGCGAAGTCGGCGTCTCCGCGTCCGCAGCGGTGGCGATGTCATTGCTCGGGTTCATGGCCAGCCTGTTTTGGAGCCTCGTCGGCAGCCTCTTCTACCTCACCCACCGGCAGGAACTCGCCGCGGCGGAACAAGAAGCCGCAGCGGAATAACCGGCCTTGCGCTACACTGGGCGTGATGAACGACGCCGCCATCAAGATCGCACGCCGCCTCCGCGAAGCCGGGCACGTGGCGTATTTCGCCGGCGGCTGCGTGCGCGACCTCGTCCGCGGCGTCACACCGCAGGATTACGACATCGCCACCGACGCCCCACCGGGCACTGTCCAGCACTTGTTCCCGCGAACGGTCGCCGTCGGCGCACAGTTCGGCGTGATCCTCGTGTTGGAGGGCGAGCAGCAGTTCGAGGTGGCGACATTCCGGTCGGATGAAGCCTATCTCGACGGCCGGCACCCCAGCAATGTCCGGTACGGCACGCCGGAGGAAGACGCCCGGCGCCGCGACTTCACGATCAACGGTCTGTTTCAAGACCCGCTGACCGGGGAGGTCATCGATTTCGTCGGTGGCCGGGCGGACATCCAATGGCACGTGGTCCGGTCAATTGGCGACCCACGCAAGCGATTCGGCGAGGATAAACTCCGGCTGCTGCGGTGCGTGCGATTCGCGGCGAACTTGGATTACCTGATCGAGCCGGACACGTTCGCCGCCGTGCGGGAGATGGCACCGGAGATCCACGTCGTCAGCGCTGAACGGATCCGGGATGAGCTGGTGAAGATCATCACCCGACCGGGCGCGGGGCGCGGGCTGGAATTACTGACCGAGACCGGCCTACTCAAGGAAGTGCTACCGGAGGTGGACGCGATGCGCGGCGTGGAGCAACCCGCGCAGTTTCACCCGGAGGGCGATGTGTTCACGCACGTGAAGCTCATGCTCGATCACCTGCCGGCCAATCCCGACGTGGTGCTCGCGCTGGCGGTGTTGCTGCACGACGTGGGCAAGCCGCCGACATTCCAGCGGGCGCCTGACCGGATCCGGTTCAACGAACACGACCGGGTCGGCGCGGAGATGACGGAATCGATCCTGCGCCGGTTGCGGTTCCCGAACGACACCATTGCGCAGGTGGTGACGTGCGTCGCGGAACACATGCGGATGCAGCACGTGCAGGAGATGCGCCCGGCCAAGGTGAAGCGCATCCTCCAACGCGAGACGTTCGCCACTGAGCTGGAACTCCACCGGATCGACTGCGTGTCGAGCCACGGCGACCTCGGCAACTATCATTTTTTGAAGAAGGCCGCTACCGACTTGCCGCCGGAGGTCGTGAAGCCGGTGCCGTGGCTGACCGGGCACGACGTGCTGGCGCTCGGCGTCACGCGCGGCCCGGTGGTGGGACAGATTCTGCGGGAGGCGGAGGAGTTGCAGTTGGAGGAACGGCTGCGATCACGGCCGGAGGCCTTGGACTGGGCGCGCGCCCGCGTCGCCGAGCTCTCAGACTCTCCTGGAGCAACAGGTACCGGCTGATGTGGTCGGGGCCGAAGAGCCCGACGAGCCGGCCGTCCTCCAGAACCGGGAAGCCCTGATAATGCTCGGCCATCATCTGCTCGTGGACCCATGACACTTTATTACGCGGCGAGAGCACCGGCGGGTCGGTGTCCATGACTTCCGCCACGCGAATTTCTTCGCCGCCCTCCCGGATGGCGTCGATCACAGATTGCCGGGTCAACAAGCCGACGAGCCGGTCTTGCTCGACCACCGGGAAATCGTCCTGCCCGGTCCGGTACATCACCGCCAACGCATCGCGCAGCGGACTCCCCGGGGTCAGCGTCACAAAATCCCGCGCCATCACGTCGGCGACTTCCACTTCGCGCAACAGGCTGCGCATCTTCACGGCCTTCTCCTCGCCTTCCGCCGCGAAGAAGATGAACGCGCCGAGCACCACCCACATCACCGAGAACTTCAGCCCGGCGAGGATGAACACGATCGCCAGACCCTGCCCCACCGTCGCCGCCACGACGGTCGCGCGGCGGTAGGTGACGAACAACGCCAGCACCGCGCGCAGCAGCCGGCCGCCGTCCATCGGGAATGCCGGGATGAAATTGAAGGCGAACAGGCCGAGGTTCACGCCGACCAGCGTGTTCAGCAAGCCGGCAAAGTTGTGCGGGTAATGCACCAGCAGAAACTCGCGCGGCAACCCGGTAAACGGCAGCAGCACGCAGGCGATGATCAGGTTCATCAGCGGCCCGGCAACCGTGATGGCGATTTCGTGCCACGGATTCTCGGGAATCGTCCGCAACGCCGCCACGCCGCCGATGGGCAGCAACGTGATGCTCCGCACCTCGACGCCGAGCTGTTGCGCCACCAAGCTGTGACCGAGTTCGTGAATCACGATGCACGTAAATACCGCGCAGACCAACGCCACCGCCCAGCCCGCGCCGCGCCCACCGGCCACGAGGTAGCCTTGGTAGCCAATGAACGCCACCAGCAGCAAAAACGTCACGTGGACGCGCAACACGATTCCAAACAACCGCCCCAGCGGCAATGACCAACGCATGGCGTACCGGTAGCATTGATGCCCCGGGCGGGGAAGATGAAAGTTTGTGGGAAAGCTTGTGGCAGGCAAACCCTGTAGCCGAGGCGTGAGCCTCGGCCGAAGCTTACGCTTCGGCTACAGATTTTGGCGGGCGCCCAACTGCGGGACAACACTTGCAGCGTCCATCACCCGCGACTACTATGCGCGGCCATGCAGAAGATTTTGGTAGTCGATGACGAAGCCGATATCCGGCGCGCATTCCGCCGCAACCTGGAAGGACCGGAGTTGCAGGTCGTCGAGGCCGGGGACGGGACGGAAGCGATCCGCGTCATCGCCCAGGAACAACCGGACCTCGTCTGCATGGATATCCGGATGGGCGGGACGAACGGGCTCCAGACGCTACGGAAACTGCGCGAGCTGAACCCGAAGCTGCTCATCATCATGATGACGGCGTACGGCACGACGCAGACCGCTATCGAGGCGATGAAACTCGGGGCGTACGATTACATCCTCAAGCCGTTCGAGGTGCCGAAGCTCAAGGCGCTCATCGAGGCCGGGCTGAAGGCCGCCCGGGACATGAAGCAGGTCGTCAGCTACCAGCCGTTGCTCGACAAGGAGGACTACGCCGAGGGCATCGTCGGCAAGAGCGAGCCGATGCAGCAGGTCTTCAAGTTGATCGGGCAGGTGTCGCAGTCTGACGCGACTGTGCTGATCACCGGCGAGAGCGGGACCGGCAAGGAACTCGTCGCCCGCGCCATCTACCATCACAGCGCGCGGGCCGGGCAGCCGTTCATGGCCATCAACTGCGCGGCGATACCGGAGCAACTGCTCGAGAGCGAATTGTTCGGCCACGAGAAAGGCGCGTTTACCGGGGCGAACGACCGCCGGATCGGCAAGTTTGAGCAGTGCGACAAGGGCACCATTTTCCTCGATGAAATCGGCGACATGCCGCTCTCGACCCAGACGAAAATCCTGCGCGTCCTCCAGAATGGCGAGTTCCAGCGCGTCGGCGGCAACCAGACGATCGCGATCGATGTCCGGGTGATTGCCGCGACGAACAAGGAGCCGGAGCGCCAAGTGGCGGAGAAGAAGTTCCGCGAGGATCTCTACTACCGGCTCAACGTCGTCCGCATCCATCTGCCGCCGTTGCGGGAGCGTCGGGAGGACATCGCCGTGCTGGTGGATTACTTCCTGCAAAAGTCCGGCAAGGTCAAAGGCATCGCGCCGGCCGCGGCGGCGCTGCTACAGAAGCACACTTGGCCCGGTAACGTGCGTGAGTTGGAAAACGTCATGCAACGCGCCATCGTCGTGGCGCGTGGCGACCGGATTCTGTTAGAAGACCTGCCGGCCGATGTGCGCGAACCGAAGCCGGTCCACCTCCCTGCCGGGCAGGTGGAGAATACGGTTGATTCAGCCGTCGCGACGCTGTTCGCGCTCGCGAAGCGCGACCCGAAGTTCAAAATCATCCTCGCCGTCGAGCGAGAGCTGATTACGCGGGCGTTGCAGGAGACCGACGGGAATCAGGTGCAGGCGGCGAAGTTACTGGGCATCACGCGCGCGACGTTGCGCAAGCGGATCGAGAAATTCGGAATCGAGCGACGCTTGGAAGTGACGTAGGCCGACCGGTCACGGCACCCAAGACCCGCCGGAGTTTCTGAGCTCCTGCCACGACGCGACGAGGAACCCGGCTGAGTTGTACATGGTCTTCAGTGACTCGTCGTAGTGGATGTTGGCGTTGCCGCTGAAGGTGATCGAATTGGCCACCACCGCGCCTTGCACGGCACCATTGCCGCTGACAGAGAGTGCGGCGCTCGGTGCATAAAGCGCTCCGACAAAGTCGCCATTGCCACTGATGCTGGCGGTGGCGGTGCTGGAGAGGCCGTACCATTGATTGCTTTGGGGCCGGTTGCTGTTGGAGACACCGTTGCCGGCGAGGGAGATGTTGCCCGCAGTGTAAACTTGGAGGCTCGCACCTGCGGAGACGATGATCTGGCCGTTACCGGAGATACTGGAATCGCCGGTGACGTAGATCCGGACATTCCCGGTAATCGTGAGCGTCTTGGTGCCTTGCAAATTGATGCTGCTGGCCTTCCAGTCCCCACCGCTGATAGACATGTTGCCGTTGATACTGCCACCGGGAACCGATGGGGCACTGCTCAAGGCGGAGGGCAGCGTTACGTCCGGCACGTCGGTGTTGAAGTCGCTGCGAATCCAACCATTCGACGTACCGGCAGACACGGATGTAGCCCGGTTGGCATCCACGAACGTCGGCCCGACGCTGCCGTTCGGCCCGATGGTCACGGAGCCACCGGGGCCGGTGTAGGCGACGCCATAGATGTCAGCGTTGCCGATGGAAAGGCTATTGATCACGCCGCTGTTGGTGGCGACATCGCCATTGGACTGTTTCTTCGCCGCGTCGTACTGGCCGCTGGTGGACTTGGAGACATCGCTGGAATCGAAACTGTCGCTGTACATGTTGTTCCCGTTTAGATTGATGTTGTTCTTAGACATGATGCCCACGGGGAACATGGAACTCTGGGCAAGCCTGACGCGTACAGCCCGGGCGACATTCCCGCCAAAAGTGGCGGTGGTGACCGTCCCCACCCCGTCGATTTGCGGGTTGGCGCCGCCGACGTTGCTCACAGTGATCAGGGCGCTGCCCACAACGCGATTGAGACCGTTGGTGATGGTGATGGTCTTCGTGTAGGTGCCACTCGAACCGCTCCAGCCGCGCGAGCCTTGGAATCCGCTGCCCCCCGCCGTGTACTGGAAGTTGTACTCGGCGACGCCGGCCTCGACAGCGGCTTCCGCGAGATGCAGGGACTGGTTCCAGTAATGCGACCGGTAGTTCAACCGGGCCTCGTTCGTCATGTACGTCAGGAGCCCGGTCGTGATGATGGCCAGAATTGCCGACGCCACGGCGGCGGCCGTGATGAGGGATCCGCGCTGGCTCTGGAAACGATGGCGTAGCATGTGGCACCTCATGGTTTGTTGCGCATGTCGTACCGGGCTGACAGGTAATCCTCGGACTGTATCTGGCTGATGACGCGTTTACGGAGCTGAACATCGATCTGGATGCCCTTGGCGGTGCTGGCGACGCTGGTTGTCGCGCCCACCTTATCGTAAAGCGAGAAAGCGATGGAGTAGATGTTCGTCGCCAACATCTTTGTGCCGGTGCTGGAATCCGCCCGGTACAACGCGCCCCGATTGACGGAATAAGTGATGGTCTTCGTGCTGGACACACTACCGGACGAGGTGAACGCCGTCGGAATCGTCACGACGAGGTTCGAAGCGCTGTAGGAGACGATCGAGTTCACGGCCCGCATGTCACGCGAGAAAAGATCGATGGTTTTGCGGCCGCTGGTGTGGATTTCGGTGTAGTTGGAGACGGCACTGAATCCCTTCAACGACATCACGTACGTCGTCATGATACCGGCTAGCGTGATGGCGCCCACGGCCGTCGCCACGAGCATCTCCGGCATCGTGAACGCCGCACAGTTTTTCCACGGTCGATTCATGTCAGAAAATGTAGGTGTTGATCCCGCCGTTGCTGACGAGCGAGGTGAGGGTGTTGGTCACCGACAGGCCGCGCTGGTTCTTCCATGTCACGGTCAACGTGACGGTCTTGACCGTGGCGGTGCCGTTGTAGGTGTCGAAGGTCGATTGCGCCACGGTGCCGCTGTAGGTACCGGAGTAGGTGTCCACGAACGAGTTGGTATAGGCCGCGAGCTGGCTCCAGCTCAGCAGCCGGATATCCTCCATCTTCTGCTGGAGGATCTGGGTCGACCGGGCGGTCTTTCGACAATCTGAGACGAACCGGCTCGCATGGGACAATAATGCGAGCACAGAAGTGAGAGCGAAGGCGAGGATCACCGTCGCCAACATCGCCTCCAAGAGCGTAAATCCGCTGGTTGCAAGTCGCTTGTGTCGAATCATGGTCAGTCCCCTTCTTGGAGAGCAGCGACCATACCTCGACGCGGCCGGTCGGCTGCGCGGCTTACTTCGGGCCGAAGTTCGTCTGTGCCGGGCCCGACTTCTTGTCGTCGGACGGCGCGGCCGGGGCCTTCAGCAACTGGCGCGGCTTGGCGTTGTCCTTCGGCATCCACTTGTCGTTGGCGTAGACCTCTTCCGCCGGGAAGCCGTTGTAGTTGGCCTCCAAGCCGGTCTTGGCGTCAGGCGCGATGATGGTCGGCGTGAGGAAGATCAACAGGTCGCGTTTCGTCTTGCTGAGGCTCTTGCTGCGGAACAACCGGCCAACGCCGGGAATGTCCCCCAGCAGTGGCACCTTGGTGTAGGAATCATCCACGTCCGTCTGCATCAAGCCGCCAATCGCCAGCGTGTGACCACTCTTGATCAGCACCGTCGTGGTCGCCTGCCGGGTGCTGACGATGGGAATATTCACCGTGTTGCCCTGACCGCTCGTGAGAGGTTGATTACCGGTCTGGCTGCTGGCCTCAGGCGACACTTCGAGGGTGACGTACTCGTTCTTGTTGATGCGCGGCGTCACGTTCAGGATGATACCGATGTCCTTGTACGTGAAACCGGAGATTTGCAGCGAAGCAGTCTGCTCGCTGAAAGTGAAGTTCGGAATCGGAACCTGCTTGGCGATGGACAGCTTTGCTTTGCCGTTATCCGTGGTGACAACACGCGGACTGGCCAGCAACTCGGTATCCTGGTCCTGGCTCATGTAAGAGAACACAATCTTGGCCTGCCCGATGTCGAGGAACGCCGTGGCCGGTGTGCCCCACGTCCACGGGCCTCCGTTGAGATTCTTGTTGAGACTGAAATCCTGCGTGGAAACTTCGTGCTTCAGTAGCGTGTCGGTCCAGTTGATGCCGAGATCCTTGCGCGGGTTCTTTGATGTCTCGACAAACTTCGCCTCGATCATCACCTGCGGCGTCTCGGAATCGAGTTGCTGGACGAGCGGGATCAGCTTGGCGAGATTGGACGGCGTGTCAGACAAAATGAGCGTGTTGCTGCGCGCATCAACTTGCGCCTTGCCACGGCTTGTCAGGACCTGCTGCAACGCCTTCATGACTTCCTCGGCCTTGGCGTAATTCAGCGGCACGAGGCGCAATTCCAGAGGCTCCGTGTCGAGTGACTCTTTCGACTTCACCTTCACGATCTTGTTGTCCTTGATGTAACCGAAGCCTTTCGATTCCACGATCAACTTCATCGCGTCCTCGTAACCGATGTCTTCCAAATGCACGGTCACCTTCCCCTGCACCTCGTCGCCGAGGATCAGGTTGATACCGGCGCGCGACGCGAGGGAACGCAAAACGTTCTGGATGTCGGCCTCGATGTACTCGATGACGACCTTGTCGCTGGCGGGAGCCGGTGCGGTCGCTGCGGCCGTTTCTGGCGCCGGGGCGGCCGGCGGTGTGGCTTCCTCCGCCGCGCGGGCGGTCAGGCCGGTCAATGTGCTTACGGTCAACAGGGCTACGATGCGAAACGTTTTCATGACAACTCCTTGCCTAGCAGGCTCCAAGCCAGCGTCTTCACGCTCACTTGGTCGCCGTTGCGCGGTTGGCAGCCCCTAACCGCAGTTCCAATTTTTGCCCACCCACATCCAGCAGCACAATTTCGCGCGTGATCTCGAGCGCCTTGACCTCCACATCCCCACGCTCGGTCCGCAACACGATCGGTTTCTTCAATTCCACCAACTTGTCATTCACCAACGCGGCCGGTCGGACTGCGTCGTACATGATTCCCTGCAATTTCAATTCCACCGGCACGGCGACGGAAGCAGTGGCGGCAGGATCCGAGCTCGGCGCCACGCTGACTTTCGCGCCGAATGGATCGCGTGCGTTGGTGGGGCTATAATCCGAGGCGCGCAGCTCACCAGTAAACACTGCCGGCTTCTCTACCGCCGCATGCCCCCGGGCACAGATAAAGAGAAACAGAATGGCGAACAGTGCCATCTGCAAAAAAGCCAGAATGCCGACCACACGCATGGACCGCGGCAAACCGTCGCGCCGCACTTCCACGACTTCCGCCGGTGCAGCGGTCGCCTCACGAGCCGGTGCGACAACGGGAGTCCCGACCGTGCTGCCCGCCCACGACAAAGGATGAGTGATCGTCTTCATGAATCCTTAGCCTCCGTCTTCTTGGCCAGCTTCTCCGGCAGGACCAAGAACTTCAGATCCAAGGCGGCGCTGTGCTGGCCACTGGGATTACCAGCCAGGGTAAGTGACTGGATTTCCGCCGTGGGAAACCGATTCTCGAGGTCCCGTACGAAATTTCCGATGTCATCATACCGGCCGGTGATTTCGAGTCGCGTGAGATAGGTCGCGCATTTCAAGCGCTCATCCGGCTCGCCCTTGGATCCAGGTCGCAATCCGGTCACGCGCACCGGGTGATTCTCCGCCAACAACGTCACCTCGCGCACGACCCAGGCGAAGGGATCGCCAGTGACCATGTTCGCCTGCTGGGTCGCGGCAAACTCCCGGACCATTTTCCGGTGTTCTTCGTTTGCCGCCGCGTACTTCGCGCGCTTCTCCGCTTCCTCAATTTGATGAGTCAGTGCGGCAGCCTTGTCGCGGGCGACGCCGCGCGCATTCCACTGTTTCATGACGAAGAATTGAAGCGTCCCGATGACTCCAGCGACTGTCAGGATCCCGATTAATATCAGGTGCTGCTTCTTTTCCTTCGGCAACTGTCCAATGGACGCAAAATTCATTTGGCCTCCTTGTACCGGCACTCGATGACGAAGAACGCAGCCTCCGCCGCGCCGTCCGTGCCTCCCGCCCGGGCAATCGACCGCAGCCGGATGTCATCCACGGCCGCACTGAACCGTGCGTCCGTCCGCAGGCTCTGGAGAAACTTGTCCACTTCCAGTTCCGGACGGGCGGCAACAGCTTTCCCATCAAGTCGCAAGAAGAGCCGCTCGGTAGGCTTGGCGCGCTTGCCATGCGCACCGGCTTCATCACCGGCTGCGCCATCCGCCGAACCGGTATCTTTGACGAGGGAGAATCCGAGGTTCGAAAGCTGAATCGTGGCCGGCACCAAATCCTTGGCCAGCGCCAACTGCGGTGCATAGAGCCACCGGCTCTTGTTGATCGCCGTCACATCTTCGGCAAAACGTTTGGTGGTCTGATAGCCGGCTTCGCCCGCATCGGCCGCGCTGGCCTTTTCCCACCGTGCTTGCAACGCACCCAGTTCCGCCTGTTGCCGACTGGCGAGCATTCCGCAGACAACGCCGAGCGCAACCACCGTGGCGACAAGGCCAATGCCGATCGCAATGAAAATTTTGACCGGGTCTTGCGCGCGCTGTTCCTGCGCGTGCTGTTCCTCAGCCAACAGATTGAGTGTAATCGCTGTCATTCTTCTGCGTTCCTCCTCATCCCAACCGCGGCATGACGACGCCGACTGCCGCCGCCAGCGACGGCCCGAGCGCCATCACGCGGGGCGTTTCGCCATTGAAGCCGCTGCAGTCCAGCGACTGGACAGGGTTCCAACATTCCACCTTCATCCCGA
>OMJI01000127.1 GCA_900299315.1 Verrucomicrobiota bacterium
AAGCTGGTCGAAGTCTCCGCCCTGACCGGCGCCGGGCTCGATAAATTAAAACTCGCGTTGCACAAGACGGTTGTGTAGGTTTTTCGCCGCTAGGAGGTCACTGTGTACCGAATCATCGGTGGTGATGGCAAAGAATACGGCCCGGTCAGCGCGGAACAACTCCGCCAGTGGGCCGCAGAAGGACGCGTCAACGCCCAGACCCAGGTTCTGGCGGAAGGCGCCACGGATTGGAAACCATTGGCGGCTTTCCCGGAGCTGTTCAGCCCGGCGACCACCCCGCCTCCGGTGGCTCCGGCCATGCCGACCCAAAAGATCCCGAATTACCTCGTCCAGGCAATCTTGGCGACGCTGTTCTGCTGCATGCCGTTCGGCATCGCGGCGATTGTGTTTGCCGCCCAAGTGAACACCAAGCTCGCCGCCGGTGACGTGGCCGGGGCGATGGAATCGTCCCGCAAGGCGAAGATGTGGTGCTGGTGGTCGGTCGCCGGTTGGGCGGTCATCGCGGTGATCTACTTGGCGTTCTTCATCGTGATGGCGATGGCCGGCAAGCTTCATCAATGAACAATCGCACCCGCAGACTGGCAGTGGTCGGCGGTTTCCTGCTGGTGACTGCGGCATTGTTCTATGTTTTCGACCCGGTCATCACGCCGTTCCTGCCCCGGTGCCCGTTGCATGCGTTAACCGGCCTGAACTGCCCGGGCTGCGGCTCGATGCGCGCGTTGCATCAGCTCGCGCACGGACACCTGAGCGCGGCGTTCGCGTTGAATCCGCTCGCGATGCTGGCGCTGCCGTTTCTCGCCTACTGCACGTGGCGCGGCGAGACACCGCGGCTCAAGCCCGGTTGGATTTGGGCGTTGCTGGCAGTGGTCGTGTTGTTTGGAATTTTGCGGAACATACCGGCGTACCCGTTCACGTTGTTGGCCCCCACAACCTAACTAAGGAGAAGGCACATGAGTGATGGCAAACCAGCTGGCGCGGAAAAGAAAATCGTCGCGGGCATTCTCGGCATCCTGCTCGGCGGCCTCGGCATCGACAAGTTTTACCTCGGCTACACCAAGGAAGGGATCATCCAACTGATCCTCGGCATCTTCTGTATCGGCGGCATCATCGGCTTGATCGAGGGCATCATCTACCTCACCAAGTCCGATGAGGAATTCGTCGCCACGTACGTCACCGGCCGGAAAGGTTGGTTCTGAGTTCCTCGCCCCGCTGGCACGCGTGGGCGGCCGTCATTGCCAACCAAGCCGCGCTGCCCGGCCTCGGTTCGCTGCTGGCCGGGCAGCGGGTCGGTTGGATCCAAGTCATTCTCGCCCTGACCGGGTTCGTCCTCACGCTCTGGTGGGCGGTCGGCTTTGTGGCGGAATGGATCCACACCGGTAGCCTGCCGCTGGAGTTGAATCGGCGATTTCTCATCGGTCTCGGCGGGGTCGTCCTATTTCTCATCGCGTGGCTCTGGTCACTGGCCACGAGTTTGCAAATTTTGCGTGGGAGGGGTTTGTAACCCCGACCGGTCGCGGATACAATCCGCTCCCACAATGAATCCCGGACTCCAGCCCGGCCAACGCCTTGAACTCGACATCACCACGGTCGCGTTCGGCGGCGATGGCATCGGCCGCCACGACAACTTCGTAATCTTCGTGCCGTTCGTGGTGGCCGGCGAGCGCGTCGAAGTCGAGATCGTCGATGTGCGGAAACGCTTCGCCACGGCCGATCTCGTCCGCGTCATCACGCCCTCGCCCCACCGGGTCGCGCCGCGCTGTCCGTACTACGCCAACTGTGCCGGTTGCCAGTACCAGCACATCGATTACGCCCAGCAGCTCGTGATGAAACAAGCGCAGATCCGGGACGTCTTCGAGCGCATCGGCAAGATCAAGGAACCACCGGTCGCGCCCGTCGTCGGCTCGCCGCGGCAGTATCATTACCGGAACAAACTCGTCGTCCACGGCCCCGGCAAGCCCGGCTTCTGGACGCAGCGCGGCCGGTCAATCATCAACATCGACCAATGCCCCATCGCCCGCGAGGAAGTGAACGCCAAGCTCGCCGAGGTAGCCAAACAGGAGCTGGAAAAAGTCCACGTCACCATCCGCTGCAACTCCGCCGGGCAGACATGGTCGTTCATCGAGGCGACGCCCGACCAACGCATCACCGAGACCATCCTCGGCAAGGAACTGACCGCGCCGCTGCCGTCGTTCTTCCAAGTGAACCGGGAAGTCATCGAACTCGCCCTCGAGCACGCCCGGGAAATCTTCGCCGCCAGCGGTTGCAAGACGCTCGTGGACGCTTATTGCGGCATCGGCTTGTTTGCGTTGCTGCTGGGCGACATTGCCGGCCACGTTTACGGCATCGAATTCGACTCCGCCGCCATCGACGCGGCCAATGCCAACGCCGAGAAACTCGGCTTGAAGAATTACGATTTCTACCCCGGCCAGACGGAGCGGTTGCTGAAATACACGCTCCGGCAATGCAACCTCGGCGACACCTGCCTCATCCTCGACCCGCCCCGGTCAGGCTGCGGCAAGCCGGTACTCAAGACGCTCCGGGAACAGAAGCCGCGCAAACTTATCTACGTTTCCTGCGCCCCGCCGATGCTCGCGCGCGACGTGAAGGAACTCACCAAGCAAGGCTACCGGCTCGACCGCATCACCCCGTTCGACATGTTTCCCCAGACGCAGCACTGCGAAGCCGTGGCTGAGTTGACGCGGGTTACTTGACCTCCACCCCGGTAAACCAGATTCGTTTGTCGCCAAACTTGTGCTCGGTGCTCAGCGTGAGCGGACCGAATTTCTCGTACTTCTCCCACGTGCCGCTGACGGCCTTGGGGGTGTCCGCCTGATAATCCCAGTAAGTGACCCGGTGGGTAGTGGGATCGATGTAGAAGTTGTACTTGTCGCCGGGCGTGAGGCCGACGGCCTCGTACGTCGTGCGAATCACTTCGTACTGCCTGCCCTCGACGACCCGGGTGCCCACGTAGCTGAGCCGCACACCGGCATCGAGCAACTTCAACGGCGCGAGCAGCCAATACGAATCGTTCACCCACCGGGCATACGCGGCCTTGCTGTTGGCGTCGGTGCCCGGCTTGCGCAGATTCACCGTCACCTGCTTGTCATTCCACTTCACCGTGTCTGTCGCCGCGGCCAGATTCCAGTCGTGCTCTGCTGTCATCAACGTCTTCTCGCCCTGCGCGACGTTGAACGTGAACCGGATCGACTTCACCTGCCGCCACTGGTTGCCACCGCTCGCCTGGACCACGGCGGTCGCCAACTGCCGGGCGCGCACGGTGCCGGGATCTTCCGCCGCTTGCTCGGCGCAAATCGTCAACGCCGGGCCGATGTTGCTGATCAACCGGCCGCTGAAGTCCTCGATGCGCACCTGGTACTGCCGGCCCGGCACGACCCGCCGGTCGGCGGGCACGCGCACGGTGAGCTGGTTGTCGCGCCACAAGACCGGGAACATCTCGACGCTCTGGCCGGCCTCCCACAACATCACCCGGTTGTCCCCCCGCCGGTCGCCAAACCCGCTTCCTTGGATCGTCAGCTCCCCTCCCGGCACGACACAACCCTGATTCAAATACCCGGTAATCAACGGCGGCTGCCTCAACGTCGCCACCTGCCCCAGCGCCACGGTCGCCATCAACAAACTTCCCAGCCAGAATTTCATCATCGTTCCTCCGCCGGCAGTCTAGGCAGAATCCCCCCGCTTGGCAACGCGCGGGCTTCGAGGGTAATCTTCCCGCGGCATGCCGGACCCAACCGAGACAATCTCCGGGAGCGTGGAGAAGATTCTTTTCTCCAACCCGGAGAATCACTACACCGTCGCCCAGCTTGTGCCGGAAGCCGGGCGGCGCGCGGAGCCGGTCACCATCGTCGGCAATCTCGCCGCGTTACAGGTCGGTGAAACCATTCGGGCGCGGGGCCGGTGGACGAATCACAAGCAGTTCGGCCGGCAATTCGCCGTGGAGACGTTTGAAACGGTGTTGCCGCGCACCATCGTCGGCATCCAAAAATATCTCGGCAGCGGTTTGATCAAGGGCATCGGGGAGAAATTCGCGGAACGCATCGTCGCCAAGTTTGGCGAGCGGACGCTGGAGGTGATCGACCAGTTCTCCGGCAAGCTGCGCGAGGTGGACGGCATCGGCCCCGAACGCGCCCGGCGCATCAAGGAGGCGTGGGTCGCGCAGAAGAGCGTGCGCGACATCATGATCTTCCTCCAAGGCCACGGCATCAGCAGCGCGCAGGCGGCGAAGATTTACAAGCAGTACGGCGAAGGCGCGCTGGCGCAGGTGCAGGAAAATCCTTACCGGCTGGCGAAAGACATCACCGGCATCGGGTTCAAGACGGCGGACTCGATTGCCGGCAAGCTCGGCGTGGCGCGGGATTCCATCCACCGGCTCAAGGCCGGTCTGGTGCACGTGCTCGAAGAGGCCGCCGGGGACGGTCACGTCTGTCTCCCGCACGAGATGCTCGTGCGCACCGCCGCGGAGTTGCTGACGGCGGAGATCGCGCCGGTCGAGAACGCGTTGAGCCTGCTCGCGTTGGCCGGGGATGTTGTGACCGACCACGACGCGGTCTATCTTAGCGGCCTGTGCCGGTGCGAGCGCGGCATCGCCACGCGAATCAATGAACTGCGGCTGTTGCCGGTCGAGCTGCCGCCCATCCAGATCGAGAAGGCCATCGCGTGGGTGCAGGACCAGACCGGGGTTCATCTCGCGGAAGCGCAACGCCTCGCGGTGCGGACGGCGCTCACGGAAAAAATCACCGTGATCACCGGCGGTCCCGGCGTGGGCAAGACCACCATCGTCAACAGCATCGTCAAGATTCTCCACGCCAAGAAATGCAAGGTGCTCCTCGCCGCCCCGACCGGCCGCGCAGCGAAGCGGATGAGCGAGGCGACTGGCGCTTCGGCGCAGACGCTCCACCGGCTCTTGAAGTTCGATCCGCACGAAGGTGGGTTCAGTCAGAACGAGCGCCGGCCGCTGGCCGGGGACATGATCATCATCGACGAAACCTCGATGCTCGACTTGCCGCTCGCCTATCACCTCCTCCGCGCCGTGCCGGCCAGCGCGTCGCTGGTGTTCGTGGGCGATGTGGATCAGTTGCCGTCGGTCGGGCCCGGTAATTTCTTGCGCGACTTGATTGAGTCCGAGCGCGCCGCAGTGGTGCGGTTGACGGAAATCTTCCGGCAGGCCCGGCACAGCTTGATCATTACCAATGCGCACCGGGTGAATCGAGGCGAGTTGCCGGTTGTAGCCGAAGCGTCAGCTTCGGCCGAGGCTCACGCCTCGGCTACAGAACAATCGACCGACTTCTTCTTCATCGAAGAAGCCGATCCCGCCAAAGTCGTGGCCAAGATCCGGGAGCTTTGTGCGGAAAGGATTCCGCGGAAGTTTGGGTTCGACCCGATGCGCGATGTGCAGGTGTTGACGCCGATGCACAAGGGAATTTGCGGCGCGGAGAATCTGAACCGGGAATTGCAGGCGGCGCTGAATCCGCGTGGGCCGAACCTCGAACGTTTCGGGCGGCTGTACCGGGTGGGCGACCGGGTGATGCAGTTGCGCAACAACTATGACAAGGATGTGTTCAACGGCGACCTCGGCCGGATTCAGAAGCTGGACCTGATCGAGCAGGAAGTGGTGGTGGAGATCGACGGGCGGCCGGTGGTGTACGAGTTCACGGACATGGACGAGCTCGTACCGGCCTACGCGATCAGCGTCCACAAGTCGCAAGGCAACGAGTATCCGTGCGTCGTCGTGCCGGTGCTGACGCAGCATTTCGTGCTACTCCAGCGCAACCTGCTGTACACGGCCATCACGCGCGGGAAGAAACTCGTGATCCTGATCGGCTCGAAGAAAGCGTTGACGATTGCGGTGTCGAACAATCAGACCGCCGTCCGGTACAGCCAACTGCGGCGACGTTTGCGGGAGTAAAAACACGATTGACTTACGTGCGCCGACTGAACATCATGCGCGCACTGTTTGCGGGAAAACATGCCGAAACTGCACATTCTCTCAGGGGTTCTGGAAGGCAAAACATTTGATCTCATCGAGGAACGGATCCCTGTCGGGCGCGGCATCGACAATATGATCCGACTCGAAGACGGCACCGTCTCCCACCATCACGCGACGCTGATTCTGGAGGGGACGGACTTCACGCTCCGCGACCTGAACTCCACCAACGGCACGCGCGTCAACGGCCTGCGCGTCGTCGAGACGAAGCTCCACAACGGCGACGCGGTCCGGTTGGGCTCAGTGGAGATGCGGTACGAGTCCGACGTGAAGAAGTCCAGCCAGCCATTGCCGCCCACCAAGACCGGTGTGGATCTCACCCAAGTCGTCGCCGGGGGCGAGAAACCGCCGACGTTCAGCTCGGTGTCGCCGTTCGGCCGCAAGCAGCAGACCAAGACGAACTACCTCGGGTGGGTTGTCATGGCCCTCGGGTTGGTAGCCGTGGCGATCATCACCTACGTCGCCATCAAGTTCCTCGGCCTGGGCGGGGGCTGAGATCAGCCGCCGCGCAACCACCGGGCGGCATCCTTCGCCCAGTAAGTCAAAATCACATCCGCCCCGGCGCGGCGCAGGCCGGTCAGGATTTCCAATGCAGTCGCCCGCTCATCCAGCCAGCCATTCTTCGCAGCGGCTTTGACCATCGAATACTCACCGCTCACGTTGTAGGCAGCGACCGGCATCTGGAACCGCTCCTTCACCCGGCGGATCAAATCCATGTAAGCCAAAGCCGGCTTCACCATCACGATGTCCGCGCCTTCCTCGACATCGAGCGCGACTTCGCGGAGCGCCTCGTCGCCGTTGGCCGCGTCCATCTGGTACGTCTTGCGATCGCCAAACTGCGGCGCGCTCTCGGCGGCTTCCCGGAACGGACCGTAAAACGCCGAGGCAAACTTGGCGGCATAACTCATGATCGGCGTCTCGGTGTGCCCGCGGGCGTCGAGCGCGGCGCGAATCGCCGCCACCCGGCCGTCCATCATGTCGCTCGGCGCCACGATATCGGCCCCGGCATCCACGTAAGCCACCGCCGCGCGGGCGAGCAACTTGAGCGAAGGATCGTTTTGCACCTTGCCGGCCTGCACAATTCCGCAATGGCCGTGGCTCATGTATTCGCAGAGGCAGACATCGCAGACGACGAGCAGATCCGGTAATTCCTTCTTCAGCGCCCGGACCGCTCGCGGGACGATGCCGCTCGCGGCGTAGGCGCCGGTAGCCTGCGCGTCTTTCTTCTCCGGGATGCCGAAGAGGATGACGCCGGGAACCCCGGCCTTGGCAACGGCTTCGGCTTCCTTGAGCATCTCGTCGATGGAAAGCTGGCTCTGCCCCGGCATCGAGCCGATGGCGATCCGCTGCCGGAGGCCCGGCCGCACGAACAACGGCTGGATCAAGTCCCCGGCTTGCAGCTCCGTCTCGCGAACCAGCGCCCGCAGTTGCGGGCTGGCGCGGAGTCGGCGCAGGCGTGTGAGAGGGAAGGCCATGTCAGGTCGGTTGCGGTTCGTAGCGATTGACGAGCGCGAGCAAATCGTCCGCCTCGCTCAACGCGTTGAGCTTGGTGCGGAATTGCGGATTCTGCAACAGCCGCGCGAGCCGGGCGAGGATCTGCAGGTGATGCCGGACGTTTGGCGCGCAGAGCAGGAAGAAATGATTCACCGGCTTGCCGTCGAAAGCACCGTAGTCCACGCCCTTCACGTGCTTGCCGTAAGCGATGATGGGCCGGTCGACGAGGCCGACGATGGCGTTGCGCGAGTGCGGCATGGCGACGCCTTCGTTGACGCAGGTCGTGCACATGTCTTCCCGGGCTTTCAACGCCTTGAACAGCGCGGTGAACATCCGCTTCTCGCTGGGCGGCACGACCAGTGCGGTCAACTCCCGCAACACGCTATCCTTGTCGGCGCCCATCAGGTTGAAATTCATCCGCAACGGCGACAGCGCGCTCGCGACGGTCAACGGTTCCGCGACCCCGGTAGCGGCCGGCGAGAGTTGCTGCTCCGACACGGCGACCGACGCCTCGTCGTGCGACGCCAGCCATTGATCGATGGCCTCCTTCGTGAAGCTCCACACGCCGTTCTGCTTCGTGCCCGCCAACTCGCCTTTCTGGACGAGCCGCGCCACGGCTTTCTCGGTCAACCGCATGCGGGCGGCGGCTTCCTTGAGTGAAATCAACTGGGGTTCCATAGCCAAAGTGACCGCACTATACCGGCGGGCAGGCGCCACGCGCAAGGGATGAATCGCAGGCCAGCCCGGCCTACGCCGCGAGTTCGTGCAAAGCCCGGTCGAGATCCGCGAGCGCAAACGGCTTCTCCACAAACCCGCGCGCTCCCACATCGATGGCTTCCTGCTGCGCGGTGCGACCGGCCGTGCAGATCACGATCTTCGCCGCGGGGTCCTGATTCTTCAGCAACGTCTGCGTGCACGTCAGTCCGTCCATGCGCGGCATCCGCACATCCATCACCACGAGGTCGGGCTTGATCGAGGCATACTTCTCCAAGGCGTCCATCCCATCGGTGGCCACCCCGACCACTTCATGCCCCAAATGCTCCACTGCGAGTCGCAACGCGAACCGCACCGAATCCGTGTCTTCCACAATCAGCACTCTCATGGCAACGAACGTTTTAGCAGTGGTTATGCCACCGCAAGAAACCGCCAGAAACACCGAAAATATCGAAGGGAAAATGCGACTCCCCGCGCGAAAACGTCCGTCATCCGTGTTGCGAGGGTTTTTCCCGCCGGTGGCGTATTACCTCTTGATGAACGAGCAGGATGACAAACTTCGGCAGGCGCTCCGGCAGTGGGGCGATCTGGAACCGAGCACCACGTTTGAGGTCGATGTGCGACGGCGGATCCGACAGGCAGCCGTACCGGCCCGTGAGTCTTGGTGGGCTTGGCTGGCGCCGGTCGCGGCGGCGGTAGCGGTGGCTTTGATGGTCGGTGTGTGGTCGGGCCGGCAGGCGCCGCAGGCGTTTGCGCAGACGCCGACTTCGTTTCTGGCGAGTGATTCGCTGGCCGGCAGTTATCTGAAACTCGCGGAGGGACGCTGATGAAATCGATTTTTGTGTCGGTCGTGGCGGCGGCGGTGGTGGCGGCGGGGGTGTCGTTCGGCACGGCCCGGTGGGCCAGCCGGCAGCACCCGGTGAATGTTCACGATGCCGGTTGGCTGCGTCAGGAGTTGAAGCTTTCCGAAATCCAAGCCGCGCAGGTGGCTAAACTCACGGAAGATTACCGGCAGGCGGTCAGCCAGTGTTGCGTGAAGCATTGCGACGCGCGGCTGGGGTTGAGCGAGGAATTGGGCAAGGCGACGGTGGACCTACCGGCGGCGCAGGCGGCCGTGGCGAAGATGTGCGCGGCGGCGAATGAAGTCGAGCAGGCCACGTTGCGGCATATCCTGCAAGTCCGGGAAGTTCTCTCGCCCGACCAGCGTGCGCAGTACGCCAAGCTCATCAATCAGCAACTCTGCACGATGCCGGGCCAGCCATGACTCGTCTCCCCTTCCTGCTGGTGCTCTTGCTCGTGCTCCCCACCGTGCGCGCCGAGCCGGTCGAGCTGACGTCGAGCCTGTCGCTCAATCAGCTCGTCACGGCGGCGTTGGCGGAGAACGCGCAACTGCACGCGATGCGGGCGAAGTGGGAGGCGATGCGCGAGCGACCGGCCCAGGCGCGGTCGTTGGCGAACCCGATGTTCAAGTACAGCGGCATGGACATGACGGGCAGCGGCTCGTGGCCGAACACGGATGAGAAGCGGTTCATGGTGGAGCAGGAATTTCCGTGGTTCGGCAAGCGCGGGTTGAAGGGGCAGATCGCGGCGAAGGATGCCGAGGCGATGGGGCGCGAGTATGAGGCGATGCAACGTGAAGTGGTGATGATGGTGAAGGAATCGTACTTCGACCTGTACGCCGTCCAGCAATCGCTGGTCGCCACGCGCGAGGAGGAAGCGGTTTTGAAACGCATGGCGCAAATCGCCGAGACGATGTACTCGACCGGCGAGCGTTCGCAGGCGGACGTGCTGCAGGCGCAGGCGGAATGCACGATGTTGCGGACGCGCCTGCTGGAGTTGGAGCAGCAGGAGGCGACGTTGAAGGCGAAGCTGAATCTGCTGCTCAACCGGCCCGCCGACGCACCGGTCGGGATCGCGGTCACGCCGCCGCAGGAGTCGTTCAGCGCGGAGACGGCCGGGCTGTTCGACGTGGCGGCCAGCCACCGCGCGGAGATCAAGCAGGCGCAGGCGCTCGTCGAGCGCAACCAAGCGGAGCGGGCGTTGATGCAGCGGGAGTTTCTGCCTGATTACCGGCTCGGCGTGGAGTACCGGGCGTTCCGGTCGAGCGAGGACATGGTGATGTTCACCATCGGCTTCGACATCCCGATCTGGTTCAACAAATACCGGGCCGGCGTGCGCGAGGCGGAGAAGATGATTGAGTCGAGCGAGGCGGCCGTGGCGGCGGCGCGGGCGCAGACCGGTTACGACGTGCAGGACGCCCGGTTCAAATGGCAGACCGCCCGACAGACGCTCGCGCTCTACCGGGACGAACTCATCCCGCAAGCGCAGGCGCGGTTCAAGGCGAGCGAGGCCGGCTATCGCACCGGCAAGACGAACTTCATGGATTTGCTGGAGAGCGAGCGGTTCCTGCTCAACACGCGCGTCATGGCCGCGATGGCCGAGGGAAAAGTCGGCATGGAAGCCGCCCGTCTCGAACGCGCCGTCGGGACGGAGTTGCCGAGGATGGAGGTAAAATGAGAATTTTCACGATGCTGATGCTGTTGTTGGTCACGATGGTTGCCGGCTGCGGCAAGTCCGAACAACCCACCACCGTCCCGGCCAAGGTCGCCAAGTATCATTGCCCGATGCACCCGCAGGTGGTCTCGGATAAACCCGGCGACTGCCCGATTTGCGGGATGAAGTTGGTGCCGATCGCCGGTGAGGGTTCAAGCAGCGAGACCGAGCCCGGTGCCGTCCCGGGTTTGACCACTGTCTCGATCTCGCCGAGTGCCCGGGAACGGATGGGGCTCACGCTCGGCAAGGTCGAGAAGCGCCAACTCGCCCGCGAGATCCGCACCTCGGCGCGCATCGCGCCGGATGAAACGCGGCTCTACCGGGTCAGCGTTAAGTTCGAGGGCTGGGTGGACAAACTGTTCGTCGCGGTGACCGGGCAGACGGTGAAAAAAGGTGACCCGCTGCTGACCGTGTACAGCCCGGACTTGGTGTCGGCGCAAGACGAGTACCTGCTCGCGACGGATGCGCTGAAGCCCGCCGCCCGGCGTCGGCTTGAGTTGTGGGACATCACCGATGCGCAAATCGCGGCGCTCGACAAGGCCGGCAAGAGCGAGCGGACGCTCACGATCTACGCGCCCGCCGACGGCGTGGTGCTCGACCGGATGGTGTTGCCGGGCCAGAAACTCATGCCGAACGACGCGTTGATGCTCATCGGCGACTTGAGCGTGGTCTGGGCCGACGCGGATTTGTACCAATCCGATTTGCCGCTGGTGAAGGAGGGGATGACGGCGGAGTTTGAGAATTACACGGGCAAAGTCACGTTCATCTCGCCCACGCTCGACCCGGTGACGCGCACTGCCAAGGCCCGGTTGGAAATCCCCAACCCCGATGCGCGCCTGAAGCCGGCCATGTTCGGCACCGCCACCCTCCGCGCCGACCTCGGCGAGCGACTCGCCATGCCCGACACCGCCGTCATGCACGGCGCCGGGCAGAACTACGCCTTCAAGGCCGGCGAAGGCAACCAGCTCATCCCGGTCGCCATCACCCTCGGCGCCCACAGCGCCGGCTGGTATGAGGTCCTCACCGGCCTCCAAGCCGGCGATGAAGTCGTCACCTCTGCCAATTTCCTCATCGACAGCGAATCCAGCATGAAAGCCGCATTGGCCGGCATTAGCGGAGGGATTAAACCTTGAGCAAACCTGCTTCTGGTAGGGCGCGACCGCCGGGCGCGCCGATGTTGTTTGTCTTCCGGAGGTTCGGCGCGCCCGGCGGTCGCGCCCTACCTTTATGATTCGACGCTTCATCACATTCTCGGTTCACAACCGGTGGCTCGTCATCTGCCTGACGGCGGCAGCGGTGGTGTTTGCGTTTCATACGTTCCGGCGGATCCGGCTCGATGCGATCCCGGACCTTTCGGACACGCAGGTGATTGTTTACACGAAGTGGGACCGTTCGCCGGACATTGTCGAGGACCAGGTCACCTATCCGATCACGACGGCGTTGCTTGGTGCGCCGAAGGTGAAGGCGATCCGGGGGTTTTCGGATTTTGGGTTCAGTTATGTGTACGTGATCTTTCAGGACGGGACGGACATCTACTGGGCCCGGTCGCGGGTTGTGGAGTATCTGTCGAAACTGACCGGCCAACTGCCGCCCGGCGTGGCGCCGGAGCTCGGCCCGGACGCGACCGGAGTGGGTTGGGTGTTCCAGTACGCATTGGTGGACCGGTCGGGTAAGCACAACCTCGCTGAGTTGCGCAGTTATCAGGACTGGAATCTCCGGTATGCCTTGCAGAGTGTGCCGGGCGTGGCGGAGGTGGCCGGGTTGGGCGGGTTCCAGAAGCAATATCAAGTGACGGTCGACCCGGTCGCGTTGCAGAGCTACGGCCTGTCGGTCATGGAAATCATGGAGGCCGTCCGCAAGAGCAACAATGAAATCGGCGGCCGGCTGATCGAGTGGAGCGGCAAGGAGTTCATGGTGCGGGCGCGCGGGTACATCCAGGACACTGACGCGCTGGGCGAAGTGGTGGTGAAGGCGAACAGCGACGGCACGCCGGTCAGGTTGCGGGACGTCGCCACCATCGGGCTCGGCCCCCAGATGCGGCGCGGCATTGCCGACCTCGACGGCAACGGTGAAGCGGTTGGCGGAATTGTCGTGATGCGCCACGGCGAGAACGCACTGAACGTCATCAAGGCGGTCAAAACGAAGCTCGCCGAGATCCAGCTACCGGACGGTGTGGAGTTGGTGCCGACGTATGACCGGTCGGAGTTGATCCAGAAGTCCATCGACAACCTGAAACACGAGTTATTGATCGAGATGATCATCGTCAGCTTCGTGATTCTGTTTTTCCTCTGGCACATTCCGTCGGCCATCGTGCCGATCATCACGATCCCAATCTCGGTGGTGCTCTGTTTCATCCCGATGTACTTCATGGGCGTCACGTCGAACATCATGAGCCTGGCCGGCATCGCCATCTCAATCGGCGTGCTGGTGGACGGTGCGATTGTCGAGGTCGAGAACGCCTACAAGAAACTCGAACGCTGGCAGGAGGAAGGGCGGCCCGGTGACTTTCATCAAGTGCGGCTCGAAGCGTTGCTGGAGGTCGGGCCGTCGGTGTTCTTCTCGCTGCTCGTGATCGCGGTGTCGTTCCTGCCGGTGTTCACGCTGACGGAACAAGCCGGGCGGCTGTTCACGCCGCTGGCGTACACGAAGACGCTGGCCATCGCGCTCGCGGCGTTCCTCGCCATCACGCTCGACCCGGCGGTGCGGATGTTGTTCGCGCGGATGGACCCGTTCACGTTCCGGCCGGGCTGGCTGGCGAAGTTGTGCAGCGCGGTGGCGGTGGGGAAATATTATCCCGAGGAGAAACACCCGGTCAGCCGCGTGTTGTTCTGGCTGTACGAACGCCCCTGCCGGCTCGTGTTGCGCTGGCCCAAAACGACGATCGTGCTCGCGGCGCTGATCGTGGCCACCACGGTGCCGGTGTATCTCAAGCTCGGACACGAGTTCATGCCACCGCTCAACGAAGGCGACATCCTCTACATGCCCACCACCCTGCCGGGGTTGTCCGTCACGGCCGCGCAGGATTTGATGGAACGGCAGGACCGGATCCTCAAACAATTTCCCGAAGTGGTCAGCGTCCACGGCAAAGCTGGTCGGGCCGATACCTCGACCGACCCGGCCCCGTTCTCGATGATGGAGACGGTCGTCCAACTCAAACCGAAATCGGAGTGGCGCGCCCAAAAACGTTTCTTCTCCGATTGGCCGCGGCCCTTCCACCAGGTGCTCGGGCAGATCTGGCCGGAGCACATCTCGTGGGAACAACTCGTCAACGAGATGGACGCCGCCCTGCAGATTCCCGGCAGCGTCAACGCGTGGACGATGCCGATCAAGAACCGAATCGATATGCTCTCCACCGGCATCCGCACACCGGTTGGCATCAAGATCTTTGGCGCGAACCTCGACGAGATCCAGCGCATCGGCGAGCGAATCGAGGCGATCCTGCGCGACGTTCCCGGCACGCGCAGCATCTTCGCCGAGCGCGCCGCCGGCGGGTACTTCGTGGACTTCGTGCCGAAGCGCGACCAGCTCGCCCGGTACGGCCTGACCGTCGAAGACTTGCAAACCGTCATCATGACCGCGATTGGCGGCGAGACCATCTCGACCACCATCGAGGGCCGGGAGCGCTACACCATCAACCTCCGCTACCCGCGCGACCTGCGGCACAACCTCGACGACCTCGGCCGGGTGTTGGTGACAGCGCGCCTGGGCGCGACCGGGATGAATGCCGGCAGCGGCGTCGTCCAGATTCCCATCCGCGAACTTGCCGATATCAAGCTCGTCAACGGCCCGGCGATGATCCGCGACGAGAACGGGATGCTGGCCGGGTACGTGTTCGTGGACATCACCGGCCGCGACGTCGGGGGTTATGTTACCGACGCGAAGCGGGCGGTGGCGTCGCAATTCACGCCGCCGACCGGCTACTCGCTCGTCTGGAGCGGCCAATACGAAAACATGCTGCAAGTCCGGGAACGGTTGAAGATCGTGGTGCCGGTCACCATCGCGCTGATCTTCGTGTTGCTGTACCTGAACACGAAATCCGCGTTCAAGGCGCTGGTCGTGATGCTGGCGGTGCCCTTCTCGCTCGTCGGCGCCGTGTGGCTGCTGTACCTGCTCGATTACAACATCAGCATCGCGGTCTGGGTCGGGATGATCGCGCTGGCCGGGCTCGACGCGGAGACCGGCGTGTTCATGCTGCTGTTTCTCGATCTCTCTTACGAAGCGGCGAAGCCGCGCACGCTACCGGAATTGCACGAGGCGATCATCCACGGCGCCGTGAAGCGGATCCGGCCGAAGATGATGACCGTGATGGCCGCCGCGATGGGCTTGATGCCGATCATGTGGAGCACTGGCAGCGGGGCTGACATGATGAAGCGCGTCGCCGCGCCAATGGTCGGCGGGTTGTTCACGAGCTTCGCGATGGAACTTCTCGTCTACCCGGCGATTTACCTGTTGTGGAAATCGCGCGGTACCGGCTATCGCGACGCCGCAATCGCGGCGCACTGATAGAGCACGCGCCCGTCAGCGTAAGGCGTACTGGAGAGTACAAACACCTGCCGGCCCACGGCGGTGAAGACGGTGCCGGCCGCCAATCGTTCCGCGAGATTGTTTTCCCGTTCCAGTGAGGCGCTCCATTGTGCATCGGTCGCGAGGACGAAGTTGCCACGCCCCGGCGCGATGAGGACGGCAAACGGTAACGCGGCCGGCACGCGCTCCGGCACGGGCGCAGCGGGGACGACTTGGGATTGTTTGATTTCGAGCCGAATCATCCGCGCCACGGCTTCCGGCCCGCTTTCACCGGCGACGGACGCCACCCAGTCGAGCAGGAGATTGCGGACGGCGTTGAGATCGGCCGCGTGCGCGATGGGGTCGATGCCGCCAAGCTTCTTGAGCGCCTTGACGACCATCGAGACTTCCTTGAGGTACACGTTCTTCTGTGCGCCGGGGATGTAGTACATCACGACGAGGTGAACGTGCATGCCGTCGGTGGCCGCATAATCGATCCCGGCTGCCGACCAGCCGATCGCGCAGTACAGTTCGCCGTCTTCGCGTTGGGCGCGGATGTGTGGGACCGCGATGCCGAGGCCAATGCCGGTATTGCATTGCTGCTCGCGCGCCTTGATCTCCTCGATCGTGTCGGTGCCGACTTGGATGTCGGGATTGGCGTCGAGAATCCGGGCGAGGAATTCGAGGACGCGATCCTTGCCGGCCTCCGGCAACTCGAAGAGGCGGCCTTCTTGCAAGGCGGCGAGGATGCTGCGCATGATCAGTCAGTCCCAAACTTGCGGATGAACCACATTTTTACCAAGTGCGTGAGGATACTGTACGCCAGCAGGAAGCCGGCAATCCACAGGAAATACACCGGCGGCAACGGCACAAACCCGAGCCAGTGCGCGAGCGGCGAGAACGGCAACCAAGCGCCGATTCCCATAATCAATAGCGTGCTCGCCAGCATCGGCCCACTCGGCCGGCTTTGGAGGAAGGGAATGCGCCGCGTGCGGATGATGTGGACGATGAGCGTTTGCGTCAGGAGCGATTCGACGAACCAGCCGGTATGGAACAGCATCGCTTGGTACGTCTGGTCGGGTTCCGCGACACCGGGCGCGAGCCGGCATTTGAAGAAATACAGCATCAGGAAGAACGTCGCGTAATCAAAAATCGAGCTGATGGGCCCGATGAAGATCATGAAGTTGCGAATGCTGGCGATGTTCCAGCGTCGCGGCTGGGCGATGTATTCCTCGTCCACGTTGTCGAGCGGGATGCCGACTTGGGAGAAATCGTAGAGCAGGTTGTTGACGAGGACCTGGATCGGCGCCATCGGCAGGAACGGGAGGAAATACGCGCCGCCGACCACGCTGAACATGTTGCCGAAGTTCGAGCTCGCGCCCATCTTGATGTACTTCACGATATTGCCGAACACCTTCCGGCCCTCGATGATGCCGTCTTCGAGCACCATCAGGCTCTTTTCGAGGAGTATGATGTCGGCGGATTCCTTCGCCACGTCCACCGCCGTGTCCACCGAGATGCCGACGTCGGCCGCCTTCATCGCGAGCACGTCGTTGATGCCGTCGCCCATGAACCCGACGACGTGGCCCTTGGCGCGCAACGCACGGATCACCTGCTCCTTCTGGTCGGGCGTCAGGCGCGCGAACACATTCGCCTCGTCGACGAGCGGGGAGAACTCCGCCTCGTTCAACTTCGCGAGTTGCGGGCCGGTGGTGACGCGCGTGATCGCCAAACCGACGTCCCGGCAGACTTTCTGACTGACGAGCTCGTTGTCGCCGGTCAGGATTTTAACCGTGACGCCCGACCGGGACAGCGCCTTGAGCGCCTGCGCCGAAGTCTGCTTGGCCGGGTCGAAGAACGCGATGTAGCCCAGCAGCGTCAACTCCGCCTCATCCGCCACGCTGAACGTCTGCTTGGTCCGGTCAAACTCCCGGTAGGCAATCGCGAGTACCCGGTAGCCTTCGGTGCTGAGGTTGCGATACTCATCCATCAAGTCGTCGCGGATCAACTGGATCAACGGGTTGATGTCGTCGTCCACCTGGTAATTCTCGCAGACGCGCGCGACCTCCTCGACGGCGCCCTTGCAGATCAAGACGTGCCGGTCCTCGTAATCGATCACCACCGACATTCGCCGCCGCTGGAAGTCGAACGGGATCTCGTCCACCTTCCGGCAGTTGCGGGCGACGTCGATTTCCGAGTGGGCGAGCACCGCGCGGTCGAGCAAGTTGCGCAGGCCGGTCTGGTAGAAACTGTTCATGTACGCGTACCGGAGCACGTCCTCGCTGGAACGGCTCGTCACGTCCACGTAGCGTTCGAGTACCACGTGATCCTGCGTCAACGTGCCGGTCTTGTCGGTGCAGAGCACGTCCATCGCGCCGAAGTTTTGGATGGCGTTGAGATGTTTGACGATGACCTTCTTCTTCGCCATCTGCAACGCGCCTTTGCCGAGACAGACCGTGATGATCATCGGCAACATCTCCGGCGTCAGCCCGACCGCGACGGAAAGCGCGAACAACAACGCCGACGCCCAGTCGTGCTTGGTCAGGCCGACGATCAGGAACGTCAGGCTCACCATCACCACCATGAACCGGATCATCAGCCACGTGAACGACTTCACGCCCTTCTCGAAGCTTGTCAGTTCGCGCTTGGCGAGCAGCTTCTGCGACAACGCACCGAAGAACGTCTGCGCCCCGGTACTGATCACCACACCCCGTGCTGAGCCGCTGAGGACGTTGCTGCCCATGAAGCAGGCGTTGGAGTATTCCAGCAACGCCCGACCAACCGGCTGGTTCGGCTCGGCGTTCTTCTCGACCGGCATCGACTCGCCGGTCAGCGCCGATTGGGTCACGAAGAAATCTTTCGCCGACAGGATTCGCAAATCCGCCGGGATGATGCTACCGGCGGCCAGCACCACCATGTCGCCCGGGACGACTTCTTCGAGCGGCACCTCGATCTGCTTGCCGTCGCGCACCACGTCGGTCGTGGTTTTCACCAATTTCTGCAACTGCTCGACGGCGCGGGACGACCGGGTTTCTTGGATGTAGGAGAGCACCACGCTGAGCCCGACCATCGCGCTCACCACGACGGTCGAGCGGAAGTCACCCATCAGGTAAGACACCGCCGCGATGATGAGCAACTGGATGACGAGCGGGTTCCGGCAACGGTGCAGAATGTCGCGCAGAAATGTGTGCCGCCCACCGGCCTCCACCGTGTTCGGCCCCACTTCACTCAGGCGCTCCGCGGCAACGTCGGACGTCAGGCCATCCCGGCTCGTGCCCAAGGACGTCCACAACTCCGCTTCGGGTAATGTGTAAAGTTCCTGACTCGCCATAGACACCTCCGTAGCATTTTTTCTCCGCTCGATGGGGACGGGCAACCTCAATTCCCCGTTTTGCGTGAAAAATTCGCGCGATGCTGCTATGAATCCGGCATGGCAATCACTACTCGCTGCGCGCTACTACTCGGCTTGTGTTGGCTGATGCTGACCGGCTGCGCGCGCGGTCCTCAAACCTGCGCCGTCTGCGATCGCGACGAATGCACCGGCATGGGGTTTCGCGTGACTCTCGAATCCGGCAAGACGATCACGACTTGTTGCCCTCGCTGCGGACTGCATTACGGCGCGTCGCAAAAAGTTCGCGCCTACGGCGCCACTGATTTTTCGACCGGCCAATCCTTCGACGCAGCCGCGGCCACGTTCGTCTCCGGCAGCGACGTTCACCCCTGCTCCCGGCCGGGCGCGATGCGGGATGCGCAGGGGTGCTGCGCGATGACGACGTACGACCGGTGCCTGCCCAGTCTCGTGGCGTTCCGCGAACGCGAAGCGGCGGTCGCGTTCCAAAAAAAGCACGGGGGCGAACTCATCACTTTTGCCGAATTGGTGTCCAAGAAATAGAACCCTTAACCAGGAGGATATGATGAAACGAGTCCATCTGCTTGCAGTTATCGCCGGTTGCGTCGCGCTGTTCGGTGCCATCACCGTCGCGCGCGCCCACGAACACGAGGATGCGGACGACATGATCACCGTCAAAGGCGAGGTGCTCGACCTCGCGTGTTATCTCGGCCACGGCGGCCAAGGCGCCAAGCACGCCGATTGCGCGAAGACCTGCATCGAGAGCGGGCTGCCGGTCGGGTTGAAAGGCGAGAACGGTAAGACCTACATCCTCATCGGCGAACACAAGCCGGCCAATGAGATGTTGGCCAAGTACGCCGGCAAGACGATCACCGTCAAAGGCAAAGCCACCGAGCGCGACGGGATGCACCTGCTGTCGAGCATCGAGATTGTGAAATAA
Source organism: Verrucomicrobiota bacterium (assembly GCA_900299315.1). Lineage (GTDB taxonomy): Bacteria > Verrucomicrobiota > Verrucomicrobiia > Palsa-1439 > Palsa-1439 > OMJI01. Next base: position 19,555 of record OMJI01000127.1, read on the forward strand.
GCCATGGAAGAACTCCGCCAGATCCTCGCCACCCTCAAGCAACCCGAGTACGTCCACATCCTGCTCAACCCGATTCCAGTCTACGGCACCATTGCCGGTGCCGTGGCGCTGGTGACCGGCTTGATCCTGAAAAGCCGACCGGCCCAACTGGTGGCGTTATTGCTCATCCTGCTCAGCACGTTGTCCGTCTGGCCAGTGATGGAGTATGGCGAGGGCGGAGCCGACCGGGTTCACGATCTCCTCAACAAGGACGGCCAGAAATGGCTGCATGAACATGAAGAACGGGCGGAGCATCTCGCGTTCATCTTCTACGTGACCGCTGCGCTGGCGGTGGTCGCGATGCTGGCGCCCAAGTTCCTGCCGAAATTCGCCACGCTGGCCACTGGCCTGACGCTGGTGGCGGCATTGGCTTCGTTGCTGGCCGGGGCTTACATCGGGCACGCCGGCGGGCAGGTGCGACACACCGAATTCCGCCAAGGCCCACCCCCGGCAGACGAAGAGTAGCGGGTAGTTTCAGTTTGACTCGCCGGCGGCGGCTGGGCATGCTGCGGGCAACGGTTCTACCAAGGAGGAACCGGTGCGTGGTCAAATTCCGCTGCTCATTTTGTACGCAGAAGATTAGTGTCAACGACGAGGGGAAAGGTGCCGTCATCGCCTGCCCCACGTGTGACCAGTCCCTCATCGTCCCCGGCGAGACCTCCTTGGAATTCCAAGGCAAAGTCGTCCTCTATCCCGGTCGGGGTCAGGAGCCGGTCAACCAGCCCTTGCGCGCCGCGCTCGTCCCGGAGTTGGCGCGGCTGATGATGAACCGGCTCGTGGCCGGCATCATGTCCCAACGCCGGCACCTGCTCGAAACCCAAGCCACCGGGACGGCCCAGATCGTGGAGTTGGAGCAACGCATGTTGCGCCTCCACGAGCAGCATCAGGCGCGGATGCAGGAGTTGGAACAGCGCGCCGCCTCACGCGATGCCGAGAACAACCGGCTCCGGCGTGAGAACGCGTTCCTCACCCGCAAACTCGCCATCACTGGCACGGCGGAGCCGACCACGCCACCGTCCGAATGGCGACCGGGCGACAAGCTCGCGCGGACGATGGTGGCAGAGTAGCCGGGCTGGATTTTCCGCTTTGCGCTGCGGGTCGTTCGTTGCTACGGTGCGCGCCGTGACTCAGGCGGTGAAATACATCTATTTGCTGACGCTGGCGGTGTGGGTGGGCAGCATCATCTTCTTCAGTTTTGTGCAGGCGCCGACCGTGTTCAAGGCGCTGGACCCGGAGAACGCGGCCAAGCTGCAACGGGCGACCTTCCCGAAATATTACATGGTGGGAATCGTCTGCGCGGGCTTGGGAATTGTGTGCGTGGCGGTGTTACTGGCCGCGAATGTTTTCAAGTTACCGGTCGCGGTGCTGTCGTTGTTGTTGCTGGCCGGGATGGGTTCGCTGAACGTCTGGATGCGGCAAGGCGTGGCGCCGCAGATGGCGCAAGTCCGGGAAGCCCGGGCGGCTGCGAAGGCACCGGCGGAGGAGTTGGACAAGGAGTGGAAGGCGCTCCACCGACTGAGTGTGCAGGTCAACGGCGCGGTCCTGTTCAGCGGACTCGTGTTGTTGTGGGTGTTGGTGTATTCCAAGGCGGTGTGAAACGGGACGCAGACCGGTATGAAAATCCCCCGCCCGCTTGTTAAATCGTTTTTATTTGCCGCCCTCGTCGGCGGCGTCATTTCGTGTGAAAGAGGAGTCGTGAAGGAATCGAAAAAATTTCAGGCCCCGCCCCAGCCGCAAGGCGACGTGGTGGCCACTGTGGAAGTCGCCGTGCCGGCGGGCCAAGGCGGCCACCCCATTCTGGTCGGGCTCAAGCGAAACGGTCGGATCGTCGCGCGCGGCTCGGCCGTGTGTGATCACGAGAAGCCCATCACCATCCCGCTCCACGCGATGGAAGCCGGGGGGAAACTCGGTGATGACGTGTATGAGTTGTGGGTCACGATCGACCGCGACGGCATGCAGTCGTGTTACCCGAGCTTCGGCGATTATTTCATCCACGCGCCGTGGGAATTCACCACGGACGCCCCGCTGAAGAAGCTGCTCGATGCCGGGGTTTGGCAGGAACGCAAGCTCTCGCAGCCCGGCAATCTCGTCACCATCCACTATCACCGCTACGACGCCGATTACGACAACGTCGGCATCTGGACTTGGGATGCCGCGTACAAGCGGTCGCCCGAGCCGAACGAATTGTTCGAGGTGGGCTGGGATGATTTCGGCGTGGTGTTCCAACTCGACCGCGGCGCCTACGGCCTGCCGGGCACGCAACCGGAGATCGGATTGCTGCCGCGCCTTGCTGGGGATTGGAATCGCAAGGAAGGCGAGAACCGGTACTGGAAGTCCACGCTCGGCAACGAAGTCTGGCTGATCAGTTCCCGCAACCAAATCTGGGCCGAACGCCCGGACATCAGCCCGCAAGTCGTCAGCGCGTATCTCGATGCGACGAATCGCGTCGTGATCCAGTTGTCCCAGCTCGTCGCCGCCGATTCGCTCGCGACCAACCAGATCGCGGTCGTGGATGACGAGCAGCACGTCATTCACCCGGTCAAGGTCACCTTGGTCTCGCTGCCGGGCCGCGCCAAGTCGAACCTCATCGAGGCGATCCTGTTCGAGCCGCTCGCGGTGTCGGAGATGCAATACCGGGTGCGCGTCGCCACGTTCAAGGGCGAGGTGACCGCTGTCCCGCGCGGCGTGCTCGACGAGGCGGATTTGTTCGCCGACGAGACGGCCGTGCTCGGCGCGAGCTACACGGTCGACGGGACGACGTTCCGCGTCTTCGCGCCGTCGGCACAGGCGGTGAACGTCGTGATTTACGACGAGGCGACCGGCTCGAAGGGCCGCACCGTCCACGCGATGCAACGCAGCGGCAAGGGCGTCTGGTGGCGCGCGGTGCCCGGGGACTTGGCCGGCAAGTTTTACGTCTACCAACTCGAAGGCCCGGACTTCGTGGCCGACCGGGAGGTGGTGGACATTTACGCCATCAACACGGTGGACAGCACGCGCCGGGCGCGGATCACTGACTTGTCGAAGACGAACCCGCCGGGCTGGGAGCAGTTGAAGAAAGGCCCAGCGGTCGAGTCGCCGGTGGACATGGTCGTCTACGAGATGCACGTCCGCGATTTCACCATCGCGAAGAATTCCGGCGTGGCGCACCCCGGCAAGTATCTCGGCTTCACGGAGAAGGTGGACCATCTGAAGGAACTCGGCGTGACGCATGTGCAGTTGTTGCCGGTGCAGGATTTTGAGAACGACGAGACGAGCACGAACTACAACTGGGGCTACGTCACCACCGCGTTCAACTCGCCCGACGGCTGGTACGCGACGAATCCGAACAACGACAGCCGCATCCGGGAACTCAAGCAGCTCATCGCCAGCCTCCACGCGGCCGGCATCGGCGTGATCATGGACGTCGTCTACAACCACACCGGGGCCAGCGCGTCGTTCAACCATCTCGTCCCGCAATACTACTACCGACTCAACCCCGACGGCTCGTATTCCAACGGCTCCGGCTGCGGCAACGATTTCCGCACCGAGTCGCCGATGGGGCGCAAGTACCTGATCGATTCGTTGAAATACTGGGTCAGCGAATACGGCGTCGACGGGTTCCGGTTCGATTTGATGGCGATGCTCGACCTCGACACGATGAAAGAAGCCGAGGCCGAATTGCGCGCCCTCAACCCGCACATCGTCCTCTACGGCGAACCGTGGGCAGCCGCGCACACCGCGATGAAAGGCAAGCCGACGGACAAGGGCACGATTCGCGGCACGCGCATCGGGGCGTTCAACGACACCTACCGGAACGCGCTCGTCGGCTCGCCGTTCCACGAACAGGAAGGCGCCTTCGTCCAGAACGGCACCGGCAAGCACGACGTCGAACGCGGCATCGAGGGCAGCCGGCGGTGGTGGGCGGACAAGCCCGGGCAGGTGCTGAATTACATGAGTTGCCACGACAACTACGTCGTGATCGACAAGCTCAAGGCCTCCCGCCCGGGCGTCGGCATCGCCGAATACATCGAGATGATGAAGCTTGGCTACCTCGTGCTGTTCACCTCGCAAGGCGTGCCCTTCCTCCACGGCGGCGAGGAGTTCGCCCGCACGAAGCAGGGGCATCACAACAGCTACAACGCGCCCGACGACATCAACGAAGTCGATTGGTCGCTCAAGGACAAGCACCGCGACCTGTTTCGCTTCACGCGCGACCTCATCGCGTTGCGCAAG
>OMJI01000128.1 GCA_900299315.1 Verrucomicrobiota bacterium
CCCGGCCGCGTCCGGCGAGACGACGCGTTGCGCCTGCAACAACTGCAAGCCGCCGACGCGCACCATGAAAAATTCATCGAGATTCGACCCGGTAATCGCGAGAAACTTCAGCCGCTCGAGCCACGGCAGGGCCGCGTCGCGCGCTTCATCGAGCACGCGCTCGTTGAATTCCAGCCAGGAAAGCTCCCGGTTGATGAGGGGGATCTTCTTGCTCATGGGAGTCGCCGGTTGGTAGTGCGGCGATTCATCGCCGCTTCCGACCCCGATGGCGCGATGAATCGCGCCACTACGAACGGGTTGAACGCGGCGACTACGAACACGTCAGGCACGGCGCACCTCGCCTTTCCCGGGCGCCTCCCGAATCGTGACGCGCAGGCCGTAGACGTCCTCGAACATCGTCCCCTTCTGCTTGAGGGCGAGGCGTTCGAGCGTCAGGTCGTCGGTGCCGGTAGTGGTGATCTGGAACTGGCCGGGCTCGCGCTGGAATTCGAGCGCACGGACGATTTGTTTATCGGAACTGTCGAGCGCGTCGGCGATGCGCAAGATGGCGGCGCACTTGGCGACGGCGATGCGGTTCTCGCGGTCGAGGCTGGTGTAGCCTTCGTGGTACGGCCGGGGCGCGGCGCGGCGATGGTACCGGGCGATGAGCGCAATCAACAGCATGTCCTCTTTCGTCAGGCCGAAGAGGTCGCTGTTCATGACGATGTAGAGCGTGTGTTTGTGGTAGCTGCGGTTGCTGATGAACATCCCGATCTCATGCAACAACGCCGCGACGTGCAGCAGCAACTCGTACCGCTTGCCCAACTGGTGCTCGGGGCGCAGCTCGCGGAAAAGCTGGAGGCTCAAGTCGGCCACATGCGTCGCGTGCGCTTCGTCGAAGTGGCAACGCTGGCCAAGGGTGATGGCCGAACGGATCACTTGGTCAGAAAATTCTTTCGTCCAATGCTCGCGTGCCGCCATCTCGCGGAGCAAGCCGTCGCGGAGGCTCGATTTGGGGATGAGGAACCGCCGGGTTTTGAAGACCTGCGCGAGCCGGTTGTAGATGAGCAGCGTCGGGCCCACAGTCTCCGCTTCCTGAAACGCGAGGCCATACCGGCGCACGAGTTCATCCACCGGCACCACGGCGAGTTCGCCGGCCAGCTTCGCCAATGCCTTCGCGCCCACTTGCGCGCAATCCACCGAGTCCCACTCCGGCACGAGTTGCGACGCGGCAAACCGCGCGTCGCCGGACACCGCGACGATGGTGGGCACGGCGGTCGCGACCGGCACGTTGCGGCGGATGTCGTCCACCGTCCGCGTGATGTCCTGGTCGAGGATCTGGCGCAGTCGCTCGGCGGGGGCCCGGTAGGTTTCGAGTTGCTCGCGCATCCGCAGCGAACCGAGCCCGTAGGTGTTCGAGTAGGTGACATTGCCGTCCTGCATGAGCAGCAACTCGGTACTGCCGCCGCCGACCTCGATGATGAGGACGTTGCCGCCGGCAAGCTGCGGCTGGTCACGGAGAACGTCCTGGACGGCGACGTACGTCAGCCGCGTGACCTCCGGCTCCTCGATGGCTTCGAGGTCGATCTCGGTGGCGGTGTAGACCCGGTCGAGAAACGCGTCGCGATTCTCGGCTTCACGGACGGAACTGGTGGCGACGGCGCGGATTTGGTCGTTCTTCGCAACGCCGTACTCGCGCATCACGCGCCGGTAGCCGCGGAGGATGTTCACGCATTCCTCGATGGTCTCCGGGCGGATGCGGCCCTTGGTGAAGGTGTCTTTGCCAAGCGGCACGCCTTGCTGGAGCGATTCGAGCTGGTGGACTTGGCCGGTGGCGTCGATTTCCGCAATCACCATGCGGATGGCCGTCGCGCCCACGTCGATGACCGCGACCGGCCGGCTCGCCGGGGCGGCTACGTTACCGGTGTCGGGCATCATACGCCTCCGCAGCGAGCGCCGCGGCCCCCATCACACCGGCCTCGTCGCCTAACTTGGCCGCCACCACCTTCACGCCGCGCGAGAGAGATTTCATCGATTGCTCACGCACCGCTTTGCGGACGTGTTCGAGATACACTTGCGGCATCGCCTCGACCATACCGCCGCCCAGCACGACGATGTCCGGCGCGAGCAGATTCACCAGGCTGGCGACTGCGACGCCGAGATACTTGGCGGAGTGGCGGACGATGTCTTCCACGGCTGCATCGCCTTCCTTGATCGCCGCCACCAAAGTCCGCGAACGAATCGCGGTGAGATCGGTCCCAGCCGTTTCGAGCAAGTGCGGCGCGTTGCCCCGGTAAGCCGCTTCCGCCGCTTCCGCAGAGACGGCCAACCGGCTGGCCGCCGTCTCCAGGCAACCGTGCCGGCCGCAGCCGCAGAGATCGCCCTTCGGCTGCATGTGGATGTGGCCGACTTCCATGCAGGAGCCGGTAGTGCCACGGAAAATTTTCCCCTCGTAGATGCACGCGCCGCCGATGCCAGTCCCCACGAACACGCCGACCACGCACCGGGCTTTCTGTGCCGCGCCGAATCGATATTCGCCATAGGTGCCGACATCCACATCGTTGCCGATGACGACCGGGCACTTGAACGTCTTTTCGAGCTTGGCCTTCAGCGCGAGGTTGCGCCAGCCGAGATTGGGCGAATGGATCAGCACGCCGCGGTCGAGATTGAGCACGCCCGGGCAGCCGATGCCGATGCCGCGCAGCCGGCGGCGATCCACCCCGGCTTCCTGCAAGACATCCTCGATGGTCTTGGTGATCCCGACGAGCCCGTTGCGCGCGCCACGAAAGTCCTTGGTCTTCTTGCGCCGTGATCCGAGCGGCTTGAAATGGGCGTCGTAAACCGTCGCCAGCATTTTTGTTCCGCCCAAGTCGAACCCAATCCAGCAATGCTTGTCCGAAGCCATGCCGCCGATACTACCGGATTCGCCCCCCGGCACAATCCTGCCGTTTGTAACAATTTGGTAACGGCGTCCCGCACCAACGAAGCAAAAAGCCGGGCGCCCTTTGCAGGACGCCCGGCTCTTGAGAGTTACCGGTTACAGGCTCTTGCCGACCTTCTTGAGGAGGTCGACAGTGCGGCAGCTGTAGCCCCACTCGTTGTCGTACCAGCTCACGAGCTTGAAGAATTTCTTATTCAGCTCGATGCCGCTACCGGCGTCGAAGATGGACGAGTGCGCGTCGTGGATGAAGTCGCTGCTGACGACTTCGTCGCCGGTGTAGCCGAGGATGCCCTTGAGGTAGGTCTCGCTGGCTTTCTTCATCAAGGCGCAAATCTCGGCGTAGCTCGTCTCCTTGGTCGTCTTGACGGTGAGGTCGACCACGCTGACGGTCGGGGTCGGCACACGGAACGCCATGCCGGTGAGCTTGCCCTTTACTTCGGGAATCGCGAGGCCGACGGCCTTCGCGGCGCCGGTGGTGGAGGGAATGATGTTCTGGGCGGCGGTACGGCCACCTTTCCAGTCCTTCTTGGACGGACCGTCCACGGTTTTCTGGGTCGCGGTGTAGCTGTGGATGGTGGTCATGAGTCCTTCCTCGATGCCGAGACCTTCCTTCAGCAATACGTGGACGACCGGGGCGAGGCAGTTCGTCGTGCAGCTCGCGTTGGAGATGATGTTGTGCTTGGCCGGGTCGTACTTCGAGTCGTTGACGCCCATGACGATGGTGATGTCTTCGTTCTTGGCGGGGGCGCTGATGATGACTTTCTTCGCGCCAGCGTCGATGTGACCTTTGGCCTTCGTCGCATCGGTGAAGAGGCCGGTGGACTCGATGACAACGTCCACGCCGAGCGCCTTCCACGGCAACGCCGCAGGACCTTCCTTTACGGCGAGGCACTTGATTTCCTGGCCGTTGACGACGAGGACGTCATCCTCGGCGACGTCCGGCTTGGACTTCTTGCTCTCGACGGTGCCGGGGAACTTGCCCTGCGTCGAATCGTACTTCACGAGATACGCGAGGTTGTCGGCCGGCACGAGGTCGTTGACGGCGATGACCTGAATCTCTTTGCCGAGCAGACCCTGGTCACAGATTGCGCGGAACACCAACCGGCCGATGCGGCCGAATCCATTGATACCAACTTTGATTGCCATAGTAGTTTTATCTCCTCCGGGTGAAACTTGGTCGCGGATGGTAGCAGACAGGCGCGGGTGGTCAAACGCAAATCTCGACGCCATTTCAGTCCGGTGCTAGTGTCCCCACCATGAAACGAATTCTAGCCATCGTCGCGGTCGCTGCGGGCCTGGCAGTTGTTGGGCGGGCCGAGGAATCCACCAGTGCAGAGAGCGTGGTCAAATTCGCCACGGCGAAGCTGGCGGAGTACAAAGCCTGGTCGGCGGATTATTTGCAGTCCATGAGCGCCATGGGCGGGACGATGACTATTACCGGCGAGATGATCACCAAGCAGCCGAAACGGATGCGGATGGACGTCAACATGCCGATGATGGGCAAGAACATCACCATGACCATGATCATGGGCGCCGACGGCATCATGTGGCAGGACATGAACATGGGCGGCCAGCGCCAAGTGATGAAGATGGACATGAATAAGGTCGGCGCCGCCATGTCGTCCAAGATGGGCTTGAACGGCGACCCGACCCAGCAGATGGATCCCGCCAAACAGTGGGCGGCGCTCCAGCAGATGTTTGCGTTCAAGCTGCTACCGGCCGCGGAGATTGAGGGCCAGAAGATGCACGTGCTCGAAGGCACGATGTTGCCGGGCGCGCTGACGAATCAGCAAATGGCCGCCGCCGCACAGTTCATTGGGAAGATGCGCGTCTACGTCGGCCAGCAAGACGGCTTCACGCACAAGACCGAAATGGTGGGCAAGGACGGGACGAATGTCGTGATGACGCAGGAATTCAAGAACCTGAAATTCAACCCCGACATCCCGGACGACACGTTCGTTTTCACACCGCCGGCCGATGTGCGAATCGTCGACATGACCGACATGGTCAACAAGATGAACAGCGGCGCCGCGCCCTCACCACACAGTGCGCCCCCGCCTGCGAAGTAGCCGGTGCGCTAGCTGAGTTTCAAGTCGCGCTCGATGGTTTCCAGCAACGCGTGAAGCAGCAGCGTGTGGGCTTCCTGAATCCGCCCGGTCTCCGTGCCGGCCACGATGAGTTCCAAGTCAGCTTTGCCTTTCGCCGCACCGCCGTCCTTGCCGAGGAAAGCAACGGACTTGCAGCCTTTGCGCCGGGCGGCTTCCAAGGCCAGAACGATGTTGGCTGAGTTGCCGCTGGATGTGAAGACCACGAGCAAGTCGCGCCGGTCGGCCAGCCCCTCCACTTGGCGGGCAAAAACCTGATCGAAACCATAGTCGTTCCCGATACACGTCAGAAGCGTGGGATCGCCGTTCAGCGAAACCGCGGCAAGCGGACGCCGATTTCCCCGGTAGCGTCCGAGCAATTCCTCCGCGAGGTGCAACGCGTCGGCCGCGCTTCCGCCGTTCCCGCAGGTGAGGATCTTGCCGCCTTCGCGCAGGCTGGTGACCGCCGCCGCCGCGATCGCTTCGAAAACTACTCGTTGGCCGGTAAGGGATTGCAGCGTCCGGCAGCTCTCCGCGACAAATCGACCGAGAATGTCTTCCATGGCGTCATCCTAACGCGCCCGGCGTGAGGATGCCAACGCGAAAAAACATTTACTTGCACTCTCGTCGCTACTCGGTTTGAATACCCTCAAGTCAAGGAGATAGGCCTTCTTATAGGAGAATTTGATTTATGGAATCGACACTTACAACTACGACAGAGACCCCCATGGTAGACCAATGGCTCGTGGAAAATGCCGGCTTGAGCCCCCGGGTAGTTCATTGCTTGGAGCACGCCGGCGTCAAGACCGTTGGTGAACTTCGCAACTGGAGCGACGACCAACTGCTCCGTCTCCGCCATTTCGGCACGACCTCGCTGGAAAACGTGAAGTGGTTCTTCCGTCTCAGCAAGCACGCGGAAGCCAACCGCGCTCCGTTCGCCCATTTCCATGCGTTGATGGCCGAGTTCCTCAACAAGCAGGAGATTTTCGTCCTCGAACAACGCTTTCACCTGCGCGACCCGCTCTTCCGTCCCCACATGCGCCGCAAGACGCTCCAAGAAATCGCCGACGTAATGGGCGGCATGACCCGGGAACGCGTCCGTCAGATTGAAGAAGAAGGCATCAAGACCCTCCGTTCCAGCCTGTGCCGGCAGTTGACCATGCCGATCGAGCTGCAGTGGGTGAACCAGATCCAGCAGCGCGGCGGCGTCATCACCAGCGCGGAGCTGACCGAATGGAACGGCGACGCCAAACTGGGCGGCTACCAACCGTGGGGCACGTTGCTGCTCCTCAGCCAAGCCACCGAGTCCATCCACTTCCACTTCGACTATTTCTCCACCATCACTCCGAAGGCCCTTGGTCGCATCGAGGCCCGGGTGTTCGAAGTCTTGCAGCAAGCCAAGGGTCTCGTCCACTTCGACCAGCTCAAGCAAGCGGTGACCGGGCTCATCGATGATCCGCAGGGCCATCTGGTTCGCGTCCTGACCGTGATCCTCAACCATCATCCCGACATCTGCGGCACCACGGACGGCCGGTACTTCCAGCCCGAAGTGGGGACGCAATTGGTGATTCGCGACGTGTTTGCGGCCATCAACAAGCCCCTCCACTTCCGCGAGCTCACCGACTTCTACAACGAGCGGATGCTGCCCAACAGCCAGCGCCGCACCGGCTTCATCCTGCGGACGCTCAACCTCATGCCGGAAATCCAGCGCGTGAACCGCGCCGTGTACGAGCTGCGGCCGGCAAGCTGACGCCGCCCGGATCGTGCGCATCCTCAATCGATACCTGTTGCGGGAATTCCTCCTGCCGCTGCTGTATTGTCTCGATGCGTTCGTGCTGCTCTGGCTCGTGATGGACTTGTTTGGACGGCTGGATGACTTCATCGAAATCCACGCCCGCTTCCCGCAGGTCTTCCGCTTCTACCTCGTCATCTTTCCGGAGACGGTCGTCCAGATCATGCCGATGTCGCTGCTGCTCGGCCTGCTCTTCTGCCTCGCCAACCTCGGCAAACACAACGAAATCCTCGCCATGCGCGCCGGCGGCATCAGCCTCGGCCGCATCGCGGCGCCCCTTTTTGCCATCGGCGTCGCGGCAACCGTGCTCGTGCTGGTCGTGAACGAAGTGTTCGTCCCCGGCGCGCGGGAGAAAGCCAACACGCTCATGAAAATCTACAAGGGCCGGGCGGAGCCGGACGTCGTCGACAATCTCTTCTTCACCAACCTCCAAGCCAACCGGGACTGGTACATACCCCGGTTCAACGTCCGCACCGGTGAGCTCCAATCCCCGGAAGTCCACGAGCGCAATCCCGACGGTTCGGTGCTCCGCGACATCTACGCCGCCCACGCCGTCTGGACCGACAATCATTGGGTCTTCTACAACGTGGACGTCTACGAACAATCCGCCGGCAACACGCCGCCGCCCGTCCAGCGCTTCCAGCAGATGACCTTCCCGCAAATCACCGAGCCGCCCCGCCGGCTCGTCACCGAGAACAAGCGCCCGGTCGAGATGACCTCCCGGGAACTCCGCCGCACCATCCGCGCCCTCGAACGCGCCGGCCACAGCCGGCAGACCCCCGAGCTGCGCGCGACGTTGCACCAGCGCTACGCGTTCCCGGTCACGTGCCTCATCGTGATGTGGATCGGGTTCCCGCTGGGAATGCAGAATCGCCGCAGCGGCGCGTTGATGAGCGTGGGAACCGCCCTTGTGCTGGTCGTCACCTACTACATCGCCAGCCAGTTCAGCTTCAAGCTCGCCCTCGGCCAACACCTGCCGGCTGCTCTCGCTGCGTGGCTGACGAACCTCGCCTTCCTGATTGTCGGCGGCGTCCTGATGTGGCGCGCCCGGTAATCAGCCGACCAAGACCGCCTGCGCCACCGCGTATTCCTGGCAGTGCGATAGGCTCACAAACGAATCCGTCACGCCGCGCGCCCGCGCCAACTCCACGCCCTTGCCGTGCCACGCAATGTACGGCTCACCGGACTCGCGCTTGCGGATTTCCATGTCCTTCCAGCCGAGTTGCTGGCCGATCCCCGTCCCGAACGCCTTCGAGATCGCCTCCTTCGCCGCAAACCGCGCCGCCAAGTGCAGCGCCGGGAACTTCATCCCCTGGCAATACGCAATCTCGTCCGGCAGAAAACACCGGCTCAGAAACCGGTCGCCAAACTTCTCCAGCGAATCCTGAATCCGCCGCGTCTCGACGATGTCCACGCCGGTCCCGATGATTCTCATGCGCGGGCAATCACCTCGAGCATCTCGCTCACCGCCTGCCGCAACCCCACGAACACCGCGCGCGAAACAATCGCGTGCCCGGTATTCAACGTGTCCAAGTGCGGCACCGCGCGGACCACCGCCGGCGTGTTCACATAATTCAAACCGTGCCCGGCATTCACCCGCAACCCGTGCCGGTGCGCCGCCTCCGCCGCCGCGACGAGCTTCCGCAACTCCGCGGCGCTTCCCCCGGCATTCGCGTACGAGCCGGTATGCAGCTCCACGTAGTTCCCCCCGACCGCTGCCGACGCCGCGATCTGCTCAAGGTCAGCATCCACGAACAAACTCACCACAATCCCGGCCTGCCGCAACCGCGCCACCGTCCCCCGCAACGACTTCTCCGCCGTGCGCACGTTCAACCCGCCCTCCGTCGTCACCTCCAGCCGCTTCTCCGGCACGAGACACACCTCGTCGGGCTTCACCGCCAGCGCGATCTCCACAATCTCCGGGATGTCCGCCATCTCCAAGTTCAACCGCGACCGGATGCTCTGCCGGAGTTGCCGCACGTCGTGATCCTGGATGTGCCGGCGATCCTCGCGCAGATGCACCGTGATCCCGTGCGCCCCGGCTGCCTCGACCTCCCGCGCCGCCGCCACCGGGTCCGGCTCCGGCGTCACCCCGCCCGGGCCCTTGTAACGAGCCTGCCGGAGCGTGGCGACGTGGTCGATGTTGACGCCGAGGCGAACCATGCCGCGAGAGTACACACGCCCCACCCCACCGGCAAAAAAAAAGTGGGAGCCGGTCGGCAACGGCTTCGCTACACTGCCGGCATGCGGATGTTTCTGCTGCGGAGAGCGGGCGCGTTGGTGGCCGGACTGTTTGCCGCCAGCCTCGTGATTTTCCTGCTCGTGCGCCTCGTGCCGGGCGACCCGGCCCGGTTGCTCTTGAAAAATCCCACGCCGCAGAACATCGCCGCCATCCAACACCGGCTCGGGCTCGATCGACCGCTACCGATCCAGTACCTCCTCTTCCTGAAAAACGTCCTCGGCACCGGCAGCTTCGGCGAATCCATCGTGACCGGCCGCGATGTGAAGGCCGATCTTGCGCAGACGTGGCCGGCCACGCTGCAGTTGGCGGCCGTGGCGATGGTCGCCGCGACGCTGGCCGGTATCTGGCTCGGCATCTTCGCGGCGCGCCATGCCGGGACGTGGCGCGATGCGCTCGCGTCCACCGTCAGCCTCATCGGCGTCAGCGTACCGGTGTTCTGGCTCGCGCTGCTGGCCATCCTCGTCTTCTGCCTGAAACTCGGCTGGCTGCCGGTCAGCGACAGCGTCATCCTCCCCGCCGCCGTGCTCGCAACAATCCCGGCCGCGTTCGTGGCGCGTGTCACGCGGACGGCGGTGATCGAGGCGCTCGGGCAGGATTTCATCCGCACCGCGCGCGCGAAAGGCGCCAGCGAACGCGCCGTGCTCTACCGGCACGCGTTGCGCGCGGCGGCTGGGCCGATTGTGACGATGCTCGGAATGGAATTCGCCTACCTGCTCGGCGGCGCGGTGTTGACGGAGACGGTGTTCGCGTGGCCGGGCATCGGTCGCTACATCGCCGGCGCCGTGCTGGCGCGGGATTACCCGGCCATCCAGGGCGCGTTGCTCGTGCTGGTGGCACTGGTGATGGCGGTGAATTTCCTCGCCGACGTCCTGCATCACTGGCTCGAACCGAGGTTGCGTCAGCCATGAAACTCATCGGCGCCGGTATGCTGCTGGTCGTGCTGCTCGGCGCCATCGCCGCGCCGCTGCTCGCCCGCCATCCGCCGACGGCCCAGCCCTACCGGGAGCTGGCATTGAGCGCGCCATCGTGGACGCATCCGCTCGGCGTGGATGCCGTGGGCCGCGACGTGCTGACGCGCGTCGTGTACGGCGCGCGGACGACGCTCGGGATCGCGTTCGGCGCGACCGCACTGGCCGTGGCCGGTGGGGTTCTGCTGGGAATGGCCGCGGCGACGTGGCGCGGTTGGTTTGAATCGGTCGTCGTTCACACGGTGAATTTCCTCGTCGCGTTCCCCTCGATCCTGCTCGGCTTGGTCGCGTTGACCGTGCTCACACCTTCACCGGCCAGCGTGGCATTGGCCGTCGGGCTGGCGTCGCTGCCGACGGTTGTGCGCCAAGTCCGGGCGGCGTTCCTCGCTGAGAACGCCCGGCCTTACCCGCTCGCGGCGCGCGCGATCGGTGCCGGTCGCTGGCGCGTGGCCATCGTCGAGATCCTGCCGAACTGCGCGCCGATCATCTTCGCGCTGACGACCGTAACGCTGGGCAGCGCGGTGCTCGAATCGGCCGGCCTGGCGTTCCTCGGCTTGGCCGGACAGCCGGACATCCCGGAATGGGGCGCGATGCTGCGCGAGGAACGCAGCCTCCACGTCCTGCAAAC
>OMJI01000129.1 GCA_900299315.1 Verrucomicrobiota bacterium
GCGGTGTTGAGCGACGGGTTGTGCCAGGGCCGGTTGGTCAGCTTCGGCCAGAGTTCGGTGACCATGCCGAGGATCCAGAAGCCGAACACGCCGAACATGACAAGATGGGCGTGGCCGACCACCCAGTCGGTGAAGTGGATGATCTTCTGCGTCGTGAGCAACGCCTGGTAGGCGCACTGGGCGCAGGTGAGCATGTAGAGCACGATGCCGGTGTAGAACCAGCGGAGGGGCAGGTAGCGGATCGCGTCGTACCGGCCGCGGATGGTGGCGACGAAGTTGATGAAGACCGTCATCACCACGACCTCGATGCCGATGGTGGAGACCACAGCGCTGTATTGGGCAAACATCGGGATGGTGCTGTAGAAGAAGTGATGCACGCCTTGGAGCGGATAGAAGAACGCCAATCCCCAGAAGCCGATCAGCGAAATCGCGTGGCTCCAGATGGGGCGTTTTAGAATCGTCGGCACGAAGTAGTACATCAACCCCCAGCCGATGGGCGTCACGAGCAACCCGACGAGGTCGTGGATGAAGAGCCCGGCAATCGCGGCGCCCGAGGCGCCCGGCGTGAAGAATTGCGGGATGTAATTACCCATGACGTAATTCAACGTCGTCCAGATGAACGCCACGCTGAAGTACCAGAGCGACACGTAGAGCGCCTGTTTTGACGCCTTGAGGATCGGCACGGAGAAGTTGATGCCCATCAGGATCAAGCCGACGACGACAAACGGGTCCACGAAAATTGGCGTCTCGCCCCACTCGATCGCCTGCGCGTGGCCGGTGAGCAACCCGATCACGGTCGCGATCACGATGCCTTGCACGGCGTAGAAGATGAACCAGCTCAGCTTGCGGTTGGCGACCGGGTGACGAGTCAGTCGCGGCACGACCCAGTGGAGGCAGCCGAGGAAGCAGTTCAGGATGAAGCCGTACGCCACGCCGTTCGTGTGCAGCATGCGGACGCGGCCGGGGGAGAGATACTCAATCCCCGGGAACGGGTAGCGCTAGAGAAATTGCAGCGAGAACAGGTAGCCGGCCAGCAACGCCACGCCGAAATACGTCAGGCCCGCAACGAGATACCAGAACACAATCTTCTGGTCGACCGGCGCGGCTTGGGGATGTTCGCTCGAACTCATCGTTTGGCTCCTACGGTGATGTTGTCGTATTTCTCCGCGGACGGCGGACCGGAAAGCGGGAGGTGCCGGACTTTGTCGTTGCGCTGGTCGGCCAGCGACCGGACGTAGTAGGACAGTGCCCAGATGTCGTCATCCGGGATGGAATCTTTCCAAGTCGGCATCGCGGTGCCGCCGATGCCGGTAGCGATAACGCGGAAGAGATTTTCCATCTCGATGCCGGTCTTGATGCGGTCGTTGAGGAAGTCGGTGGGCTTCAGCGGCTGCTTCCAGCCATCTTCTTTCACGACGGAATTGTTGAAGTCCGGCCGAACGCCGGCAAACTTGCGGTTCTTGCGCGCGTAAAACTCTTCCATCTTGGCGGGCGTGACGTAGCCCGGGTGGCATTGCCAGCAGGTTGTGACGGCGTGATAGACGTATTCGCCTTGAGCGATGGCCTTGCGGATTTCCTTCTCATCCCCGGCATAAGGGTCGGCCGGGATGAAGATGGCCGCGCCGACAGCTTCCGATTTCCAGCGGGGCGAGAAGGTCTTGATGTAGGTGATCAACTCCACCCGTTCACGTTCCGGCAACAGCGGCCACGCCGGCATGGACGAGCCTTTCAGTCCGTTGACGAGCGTGCGATGCAAGTCAGCGTCCGTCGGCAGGTCACCGCTCGGCACAGAGGCAAACTTAAATTTACCGGACGTGAAGTCGCGCGGTTTGGGATTCAGAAAAATGGCGGCGGGACCTTTCCCGTCGCCTTTCTCGCCGTGGCAACCGGCGCAGTACCGCTCATAGGTCTGCTTCCCGTCCGCCCACGCCATCGTGACACAGCAAATCGATAACACCCACCATCGCAGGATTCGCATAGCCTCCTTGTTATACCGTCACGGCGCCGTCACGCAAGCGCTTTGGTTCGTACACACAGAACGGTTCCTCGGCCATGTAATCGCCCTCGGCTTCGTAGTACGCCCGCGCCCGGCAACCCATGCAGACGCGCTTGAATTCGCAGCAGCCGCACTTGCCGCCGAGCTGGCTGTCGTCGCGCAGCCGCTCGAAGACCGGTGACTGGTCCCAGATCTCGCGCATTGGCTGCCGCTGCACATTACCGGCGCTCACGGGCAGATACCCGCACGGGAACACCTCACCGGTGTGCGACACGAAACAAATCGCGCTGCCGGCCAGGCAACCTTTCGTCATCGCTGCCATGCCGGTGGGGTGAACGGCGCCATGGCCGTTGCCGGGATGTCCTCCCGGGTGAGCCGCCGGGACGGCGGCCGCTACACCGGCTTTGCGGTCGGCCACGCCGCGTTGTTTCATGACGCGGAAATAATGGGGCGCGCAGGTGGCTTTGAGATGGATCTGGCCGAGCTGGCTTTTGTCGTACATCCAGTTGAGAACGCGCTCGTATTCCTCGGCCGGGAGCATGCTGGTCTCGGCGATCTGCACGCCGCAACCGACCGGCACCAGCATGAAGAGGTGCAGCGCATCGGCACCAAGCTGCCGGGCTTTGTCGTAGAGCAGCTCGATCTGGTGAACGTTGTGCTTGGTGATGGTGCAATTGATCTGCAGGCTCATTCCCAGCGCGCGGAGGTTTTGGAAGCCACGAATCGCGGCAGCGAGGGAACCGGGTTGGCGGCGGAAATTGTCGTGGGTCGTCTCGTCCGCGCCGTCGATGCTGATGGCGACGCGCTGGATGCCGGCGTCGACGATGGACTTGGCGACCTTCTCGGTGATGAGTGTGCCGTTCGTCGCCAAGGCCACGGTCAGCCCGGCGTCGCGGGCGTGCGTGGCGATCTGGAAGATGTCCGGTCGAAAGAGCGGCTCACCGCCGGACAGCACCAGGATCGGCTGGGCGAAGCTGGCGAGGTCGTCCACGAACCGCAGGGCAGTCTCCGTGGACATATCGTTTTGCATGAGTTGCCGGCTGACATCGATGCGGCGGCAATGGCTGCATTCGAGGTTGCACCCGGCGGTTGTCTCCCAGAACAGGAGCCGAAGTTGATTGGTGTTAGCTGGCGCGACCATACCGCCAATACGGTTTAGCAGTGGCGGTGCCACCGGGAATGACAGGTTGGCAAATGCCTCAGGTTGCAGGAGTTGGGATAAAAATCCAGACCGTCGCGGGAGCCTGAATCGCTGACAATCTGGCGGGTAAGCCTACCGGACAGACAAGTTGTCGGTCAGAACTTCAGGGTGCAAGTGGCGCTGAAGAGATGCGCTTTGTAGTTGTTCACGCCGCCATCAGAATTGTCGTCGAGGTAGTAGAACCCGTATCGAAGACGGGCGATCATGTTGTCCGTCAACTTGCGTGACAGCCCCGCGAGAATGGCGTGCCGTTGGTTATCCACGCCGAGCGGAAGGCCGCTGGCGGCGTTGGCTTGGGCATTGCACGCGTGTGTGTAGCTGTATTCGACAGTGGCGTCGGACTTCTTATCGAGCGCGTAGCCGACCGTGCCGAGGACCGAGACCACGTTACCCTTGTAGGTGACGACAGAGTCAGCGCTGTTGTCAAACGCCTTGGTGCGCGTGTCCTGATACGACACGAGGGCGGTGATGTACATGCGACTGATGGGCGTCAGGGTGGCACTAATGGAGTAGATGTTCGAATCGTAGTTCGCGCTGCGAATCTTGCCGGCGGGGATGCCGAGACCGCTGATGGCTTCGGTGCCGGTATCGGTGTCGGTGCTGGCGAGTTGATACTGGAGGCTGACGGTGAATTCGCGGCAAGCCCGGTAGGTGAGTTTGGTCATGAATTCATCGGTGATGAATCGCTGGGTATCGATGAACGCCGGGTAGCCGGCGGTGTTGTCTGCTTCATGGTCGTAATCATTGTCGTAGATCGCGTGACGGTACCGGCCGCTCCAGGTGATGCGTTTGAAGGGCGAGCAGTTGAAGCCGGCCCGATAATCCTGTCGGAAGACCTGCGTATCAGTTTCGCGTTGGAGGTTGAGGACGGCGTCCTCGGTCTCGCGCTCCGTCAGGTCAATCCACTGCTCGGCCCACCGGCCCTCGGCGTAGAGGGTGGTGTAGGGGAGGCCGGTGTAACGGACTCCGAAGGTTTCTTCGAGGCTGTCCTTGTCGTTGCGCGTGTGAATCAAAGCGGCGGGGCTGTTCGTGACTCCACCACCGGCCAACTCGGTGAGGATCGCGTCCGTGAATCCATCGCTCTTCGTCTTCTCCGCTTGGACACCGGCGTAGATGAAGAAGTTACTGAACGGGCCATAGGAGAGGTTGAGGTTGACGACGTGCGAATCGACTTCAGAACTCACCGCGCGCGTGAACCAATTTTTGTCGAATGGAGCATTGAACGGCACGGTAGCGAGCGCCAGACCGCCGTTGCCGTCGACGGTCGCAAAGAGGTAGCCCAGCGACCAGTACATCTTCTCCGTGCAATGACTATCCATCACGAACGTATTGTAGAACGCATCGTGCCGGTAGTTCTCGCGGATGGCGACGGTCTTGGCGGGCGTGGCATCAAACCGCGTCGTGTCGGTGTCGTACCGCTCGTACCGGAACTGGTCGCCGAGGTGGACGTTCTTGATGGTGTGCTCGATCTGTAACCGGATGATGTCCACCGTCTCGTCGATGTCCTTGTAGGACGGATAGACCTTCCGGGTGGTCAGGCCTTGCGTCACGCTGCCCCATTCGAGGAGCGCTTTCTGGCCGTTACGGAACTGGCGCTCGTAACCGACGATGATCTTCGGCGCATCCGGGAGGGTCAGGCCAAGCTCGACAAAGAAATCCCCATGGCTGAGCTTCAGGTCACGATCCAAGCCAAACGAGGACGGCGTGAACCCGCGGTAGAAGCCACCGGTATCGTCGTCGTAGGTCCGGAACTCCGTGAACCCGCCGCGCACAAAGCCGACCTCCGGCTTCACGATCTCCAACTGGATCCGGTAATCCTCCTCATCGAAAATCGCCCGGCCGTCCATGTTCAACTGCCAGCCGTTGCCGAGGCTGTGCTGGAAGGCGGCATCCTCGACGCCGCCCGCCCAGTTGTCCTTGATCTGCCAGTCCTCCCGGAACTTCCGTTCGTCGCCGCTGACGGTGACATAGCGGATGCCGGGGGAGATGGTCAGACCGAGCTCGTTCGTCGAAGTTTCCGCCCGCGCGAGCGCGGCCACGCCGCAGAGGAAGAGAATTGCCAGGGCCTTCATGTTAGTACCGGAGATGTGAGTTGATGTCGGAACCGTGCACTGCGGTATGACAACCCGCGCTGAAACAGGTTCCCTGTTGCAGGAACGCCGTGTGGTCGAAGCTGCCGATGAATGTCTGCCCGGGCGCCCCGGCCCCGATCTGGCCGTGGCACTTCAGGCAGAGATTGTTGTCCCGCTCCGTCAACAGCTTGCGGTTGATCGAGCCGTGGACGTTGTGGCAGGACGTGCAACCCTCGCGCAGTGCCTCGTGCTCGAACACGTGCGCCCGCGTCTGCTCCCGGTGACATTGCGCGCAGGTCTCGTTGACCCGGGCCATCCACATTCCCTTGGCCTGGTTGATGTCCTTGCCGTGGGGGTCGTGGCAGGAAGTGCAGCTTATCTTGCCTTCCTTGACCGGGTGATGATGCTCGAGGTTGAACTCGGCCTTCTTGTCCAGGTGGCATTGGAAGCAGCTCTCCGAATCCTTGCCGGAGATGATGAACTTGCCTTTGCCTCCACCGGCCTCGACGTGCAGGCTGCCGGGGCCGTGGCAAGATTCGCAGCCTTGGCCCTGGACGCGCTCGCCTTCACCGGGAATCTGAATCCGGGCGTGCTCCGTGAGCTTGAAGTCTTTGACTTCCTTCTCATGGCACACCGCGCACTGGTCCATGCCGACGTAGGTCGCGCCGGGAATCATCGGGGGCGCGACGACGACGCGGTCAATCGTCGCGCACGAGATGATCACCACGGCCGCGGCGACCAGCACAACCAGACCGGCGATGGTGGCTCGTCGCGTCTTGATGGGTTGTGGATTCACGTGATGGTCTCCGGTATTGGTGGCTGATTTCTTAGCGCAGGTCCGCGTTCGGGAAGTCCACGCTGTAAGCGTTGCCGCCCGTGTTGGTGCTGAGCACCGTGTAGCTCCATTGCAGGATGCGGACGGTCAGCGCCGTGTTGTGGACGCCGTGGCTGAGGTCGCGCTCAATCATGAACTGGTTCCACGCGGCGGTGCGCTGAACGGCGCGCGTCACGGCGTTGGTGGAATACCCGGTCCAGCGGCTCGGCCCGGACGCACCGGGGATGAGGCCGGTGGCCTGCATCTTGGTTTCGAGGTGCGCCATCACGCCATCCACTTCGGTCTGGACGCCTTCGACGACGCCGTTGCCGTCGTAGTCGCCGCCGTTGGGCAACGTCGATGAGATGACGGAGATGTGATCGAAGTCGGCCACATCATCCACGTTCTGATGGCACTTCTGGCAAGCCGCGATGTTGTCGGCATCGGTGAGTCGGTCGGTCATGCTGAACGTATGATCGCCGACCGTGTTGCTGCCCTGGTGCATATGGCAATCCACGCACTTGGCGGTGCCGGAATGGGCGGAGTTCTTCAGCGCGACGGAAGCCAGCGAGTTCGTCGAGCCGCTGACGATGACTTGGACGTTGGTCTGGTAACGCAGTCCGAGCAACGTATCCGTTGCCGTGCTCTCGTGCGGCAACCGGGTCGCGTTGGAACCGCTGCTGACGAAGGCCGGCGGTGGGCCGCGGCGGGCGTTATGGCAGTACATGCAGAGCGCCGAGGTGCCTTGGCCGGTTAGGACCGGCGGATTGCTCGGGTACACCGAGTCATCCAACGTGACGTTGTCGTAGATCCGAACCTGATGCGCTTCCTCGGGGAAGCCGGCCATGTTATGCGGATCGTGGCAGGCTTGGCAGGTCAACCGACCGGCTTCGAGCCGAACGAGTGGTTTGCCTTTCAAGTTGTCCACAAAGCTCGTCGGCGAGTGACACTTCGCGCACGACGGGTTCGCGGCTTCTTCTTCCGAGGCCACGAGGTAATTGTCATCATTGCCATGCGGCCCAAGCCTCCACTGCTTCGGCTTGTTGTGGTAATGGCCGTCTTGATGGCAAGTCGCGCAAGCCGCAACGTCGAGGCTCGCGGATTCTTCGCCCGGATGCTGGCTGCCGGGGCCGTGGCAGCTCTCGCAGGAGATGTTGGCCACTTCCTTCAGCGCGGCCGGGACGGTCGCGTAGTTGCCGTACTGGAGCACGGTCGGGAACGTCCAGCCGAGCGCCTTTTGGACGGCGGCGAAGTTGCCGTTCGTCGCGGCCGGTGACTTGTTGAAGCCGACCGTGTGGCACGAGATGCAACTCTCGTTGTAGTAGCTGGAGACAAGGCCGTCCACCGCGCGTTGGAAGAACGTCGCGTGGCCGGTCTGCGTCCACGGTCCAAAGTAATCATCCAAGCCGACCGGCGAGTTACCGCCGTGGCATGCGGCGCAGGTGCTGACGCCGACGTAGCTGGCGCCGTGAATGACGATGAAGGAAGTATTCGTCACGCCGCCGCCACGCACGGAGAGTTGCAGCGCGTAATCACCCTCGATGTCAGGACGAAGTGCCGGGGTGCGCGTGCTCGGCTTTTCGAGGACGGCAGTGGAACCGGCCGGTTTGGCGTAGAGGCTCCACACGTAAGTGGAAGCGTTGGTGCCGTTGGGTTCCGCGGTGAAGTACTGGCGCTCGCCGATCGGAATCGACGGTTGGGCGGGCGAGACGCTACCGGAGATGACAGTGACCGAGCCGGTGCGCGCGATCGTGCCGGCATCTGTCACAACCACCCGGAGGTGATAGGTGGTCTTCTCAACTTGCTCGGCGGTGATGCCGATAAGGTTCTCAAACGTGCCCAAGTCATATTGCTTATCGAGGTCGATCGGATCGAGGACGTTCGTGGTGCCACCGGAGGTAACTTCAAGGAGGTTGGTGAAGCTCGTGAGTGGCAGGGTGTTGAAAGTCGGCGCCGCCGCGGTCGCGCTGCTGAAGGTGGCGTTCGTGCGCACGTCGGTATCGGTGACTTTCCACGCGTAGGTGAGCGGGAGCGTCATGCCGTTCGTCGAGACAACGTCCGCACTGACGGTGGCGTTGGTGCCAAACCCGACGTCATACCAGACCGTCTGCGGGACTGGCGGGACGAGAGGTTTCGGATTCACGTAGAACAAGATCGCCTTGTTCGCGATGCGCCGCCGGTTGAAGTACGCCAGCACGCGGAGTGTGGCGTTGCCGGTGAAGTTGGTCGGGATTGGAATCGTGACGCCGGAGTTGGCGCTGTCGACGGTCACGACGCCGACGTACTGTGTCGTCAGCAACGCCGGGAAGTTGGCGCTCCAGCGCTTGCCGCGCTCGGCGCTGCGCACCGAGGCCCGGACGGTCAGGGTGCCGGGGCTGGTGACGGTGAGATTGAGCTGGTAGGACAGCGTGCCACCCGCGGTGGGGTTGGCGCCTGTCCAGATGGGCCCTAGCTGTGCCGCGACCGCCGTTTGGGCGCGGACTTCCGCTTGGGTAAGCAACAGGGCGACGATGCCTGTGGCAAAAAGGGCTGTTAGTTTCTGGGTGGCTTTAAGGTAAGCAGTCATGAAGTTATCCTCCGAACGATTGTTGACGCACCCCATGTGCCACCGCGAAAGGCTCGGTGGCTAAGTTCTTGGCCAGACGCCGGTAGTGTAAACAGGCTTGGGCAGAATGCGAGGTTAATCGTCGCCGGGAGCGTGGAAACGCGCAGGTGCTTGCGCGGTTTCGCGGTGGAAAAAAAGAAGCCGCGCGCAACCGAAGTCGCGCGCGGCCAGGAGGACGAGGGACAACTACTTCTTCAAACTCTTGATGTAGGCGATGACTGCGGCTGCTTCTTCGTCGGTGTACTTGTAAGCCGGCATCTTCGTGTCGGGCTTGATCGTCTTCTTCGGGTCGAGCAAAGCGCCTTTCAAATAATCATCTGGATGATTCGCAGCGAGCTGCTCCATCGGCTTGCTCAACTTGCCGCCTTTGCCGTCGATTTGATGGCACATCGAGCATTTCGGTTTGCTCTCATCCACCAGTTTCTTGCCCTTGGCGGCGAGATCATCCTCGGCACGGACAACAACGGCGAGGGCGAACATCACTGCCAACATGGAAATCAGTTTCTTCATGGTTCCTTTCTTGGTTGCTTGAACTGTCTGACGCTGGGCTGTGCGGTTTCTTCAAATTGGCAATTCACGTGCCGCATCGCAAGACAGGCCATTTCCGCTGATCCGCATTCG
The DNA here is from genome assembly GCA_900299315.1 of Verrucomicrobiota bacterium. Lineage (GTDB taxonomy): Bacteria > Verrucomicrobiota > Verrucomicrobiia > Palsa-1439 > Palsa-1439 > OMJI01. The sequence continues at coordinate 9,310 of OMJI01000129.1, forward strand.
AACTTCACGCGAATCCGCTCAGCCCGATGCGCGGAATCGCGTCACGCGTCGCGCCCCCGGAGCGTCGTTTGCGGCGAAATACGGCGTGGCACCCCCGGTGCTGAAATCCCCAGCCGGAATGTTGACCAGCAAGTCACTGTGGATTTGGCTGAGCGTCATTGCGCTGCTGATTGCCGGACTCACGGCCATCGTCATATTCCTCAGCACGGCTCCGCGTTAGAGGTTGCATCACCGGCCCGCACTGCATACGTTTCCATCATGAGTAAGGACGCATCTCCCACTGGTCTCAAGGGCTGGCTCGGCTACCGGCCCGAAATCAAAGTCATGGATTGCACCGTCCGCGACGGCGGACTCATGAACAATCACCAGTTCGCTCCCGAGTTTGTCCGCGCGATTTATCAAGCCGATGTCGAGGCCGGGGTGGACTACATGGAGATCGGCTACAAAGCCTCCGGCAAGTTTGCCAGCCGGGCCGAGCATGGGCCGTGGAAATTCTGCACCGAGGAAGATATGCGCCGCATCGTCGGCGATGAGAAAACCGCGGTGAAAATTTCCGTCATGGCTGATGCCGAGCGGTGCGATTACCACACCGACATCCTGCCAAAAAAACAAAGCGTCGTGGACATGGTGCGCGTCGCCACCTACATCCACCAGATCCCCACCGCGCTCGACATGATCAAGGACGCCCACCAGAAGGGCTACGAGACCACCATCAACATCATGGCCGTCTCCACCGTCCCGGAAGTCGAACTCGACAACGCCCTCGAACTCCTCTGCGCCTCCCCGGTCGGCACGCTCTACGTCGTCGACAGCTTCGGCACGCTCTACAGCGAGCAAATCCAGTACTTCATGCACAAGTTCCTCAAGTTCGCCAAGCCCGCCGGCAAGGAAGTGGGCATCCACACGCACAACAACATGCAGCTCGCCTACGCCAACACCATCGAAGCCATCATCCTCGGCGCGAACCTGCTCGACGCCAGCATTGCCGGCCTCGGCCGCGGCGCCGGTAATTGCCCGATGGAACTCCTCCTCAGCTTCCTCCACAACCCGAAGTTCAACCTCCGCCCCGTCCTCGAATGCGTCCAGCATCACGTCGAACC
>OMJI01000130.1 GCA_900299315.1 Verrucomicrobiota bacterium
CCGCGAACCTGGTTGCCGGCCATGTCCACAACACAGAGGTCGGCAGGTTTCATGAATCCTTTCGAGATCAGCGTCGGTGTGCACAACACCCGGTCGGGGCCGAGGCGGACGGAGATGTTGCTATCCGTCCCGGCCACGTAGCCGCGCTGCCACATGCGGCGGCCGATGTCGCAGATGTCGCGGGCGCTCATGTCAGACCTGAAATGTAGGCCGCTTCTGCGAAGCGGCGCTTTCCCGCAACGCCGACTCGCAGAGTCGGCCTACAAATCGGAAAGGAACTGCGTTCATTGCCCCGGCAGTTTCTGGAAGCGGGCCGCGGCATCATGCCAGATGGCGGTGTCTTTTGGGTGGTAGGTCGTGATGGGGAAGGACGCGCGGACGACGCTGCGGAGTTGTTCGTGGGATTCGAGGTGGCCGAGGGCGAGCGCTTGGATGAGCATATTGCCGATGGCGGTGGCCTCGACGGGGCCGGCGTGAACGGTGACGCCGGTGGCGTTGGCGGCGAACTGGTTGAGTAACTCGTTCTTGCCGCCGCCGCCGACGATGTGGAGTGCCTTGAGCTTGCGGCCGGTGACGGTTTCGATTTCCCGCATCGTCTGCGCGTAGAGCAGCGCGAGGCTTTCGCAGACGCACCGGACAAATTCGCCGGGCGTACCGGGCACCGGTTGGCCGGTGGCTTGGCAGTAATCGGCGACTTTCTGCGGCATGTCACCGGGCTTGAGGAAGCGGGGCGCGTTCGGGTGGATGATCGACCGGAGCGGCGCGGCTTCGCCGGCCAATCTGACGAGTTGTTCGTAGGAATAGTCCTGCCCCCGCTTCGCCCAGTCGCGCCGGCATTCCTGAAGGATCCAGAGGCCGACGATGTTTTTCAGGAACCGCGTTGTCTGGCCGTAGCCTTCCTCGTTGGTGAAGTTGAACGACCGGCTCTGCTCGTTGATGATCGGTTTCCTCGTTTCGATGCCGAGCAGCGACCACGTGCCAGAACTCAGATACGCCCAGTCTTTCCCCGCGGCCGGTACAGCCGCCACCGCCGCGCCGGTGTCGTGCGAGCAGGTGGCGATTACCTGGGCGCCTTTCAAGCCGGTCTGCTCTGCGATGGCCGGCTGGAGCGGGCCGAGCACGGTGCCGGACGTGACGATGTCCGGGAAAATCTTCTTCGGAAGCTTGAACTTCCGCATGAGCAGCGGCGACCACTTGTGTTTCTTCGTGTTGTAAATCTGGGTCGTGCTGGCGAGCGATGCCTCGGCTTTTGGCACGCCGCTGAAGAGGTAGTTGATGTAATCGCCAATGCAGAGAAACCGGTCGGCAAACTTCAGGATGTCCGGCCGTTTGTCCCGGTCGGCCAGCAACTGGTACAGCGTGTTGATGGACATGAACTGGATGCCGGTCTGCTCGAAGATCAAATCCGCCGGCACCTCGGCGAACGCGCGTTCCAGTCCGCCGTCAGTCCGTGCATCCCGGTAATTGAACGGCACCGTCAACATCGGCTCGTCACCGCGCAGGAGGACGTAGTCCACGCCCCACGAATCCGTACTGATGCCGACCGCCGTCACGCCGCGCTCCGCCACTTTGCGCAAGCCGGTCTTCAGTTCCTCAAAAATCCGCAACACATCCCAGCGCAGCGACCCGCCCAAGGTGACCGGCTCGTTGCTGAAACGGTGGATCTCTTCGAGGGAAAACTTCCCGTCCGCCAACGTCCCCAACATCACGCGTCCCGACTCCGCGCCCAAGTCACAAGCGATGTAATGGAAGGTGCTCATGGCCGGGATTTGTAATGTGACCGCCCGGCGATTGCAATGCGGCGTTAGAGCCGGTGCACGGTGAGCCCACCGTCGACCATCACCACTTGGCCGGTGGAGTATGGGAAATCACCGCGGGCGAGGGCGGCGACGGCTTTGCCGACGTCTTCCGGGAGGCCCCAACGCGGTTGGACGAGCAGGCCACCGGCGATGAGTTTGTCGTACTTCTCCTTCACGCCGGCGGTCATGTCGGTCTGGATGATGCCGGGGCGGACTTCGTAAACCGGGATGCCGAATTCGCCGAGGCGCGTGGCCCAGAGCTGTGTGGCCATCGCGACACCGGCTTTGCTGATGCAGTAATCACCGCGGTTCACGCTCGCGACGGTGGCGGAGATGGACGAGACGTTGATGATGCAGCCGCGCCTCTGCTCAATCATCCATTTCGCGACGGATTGGGTGAGGAAGTAGGGGCCCTGCAGGTTCGTAGCGATGAGTTGCTCAAAACTCTCCTCGGTCGCGTCGAGGATGTCGGCGCGGACTTTCGGTGCGATGCCGGCATTGTTCACGAGCACGTCGAGCCGGCTATATTTCTTCCGAATTGCCGCGAGCATCTTCTCGCGCGCCGCCCCGTCGGCCACATCGCATTGGCAGTAGAAGAAGTCTGGGATGTCGCACGTGGGTCGCATCCCGCAAGCGGCGATTTCAAATCCATCTTTTTGTAGGGCACGCGCTATCCCGAGTCCAATGCCGCGGGTTCCACCGGTGACGAGGGCGACTGGTTTCATGATTTTGCGACCTCCGAACCCTCACCCTGACCCTCTCCCTTGGGAAGGGAGAGGGAATCCGTGTTCCTCTCCCCGCTTGCGGGGAGAGGATAAAGGTGAGGGGTTGTGTTCTTCACGTTGTCTTTGGATTCTTAATCGCCTTTAGCGTCTCCGCTTCGGGCATCTTCTTGTAGTACTCGTCCAGCGGGTAGCAGCCGGAGGGCAAGCCGTTGCGCGGGGCTGTGGTGCAATCGCTGAAGGTTCGGCAGATGAGTTTGCGTTCGGTGGTGCCGCGTTCCACCGCATCGGCGCAGATGCGCGGGTAGCTGAGTACGACGCGCCCGAGGCCGATGCTGTCGACGTGATTGTGGCGAAGATAATATTGCGCGACCTGCGGCAGGTATTCCTGGAAATACGTGTACGCCGTGCCGATGAGAAGCATCTTGGGGAACCGGGCTTTGAGTTCCTTCACCACATTGATCTGGCGGGCGCAGCCGACGAGCGGGTCTTCCGGTGGTTGATAGCCGTCCGACGGCGGATACGCTGCCGGCCGTTGGATGTGCGGATTGTAGTAGGGGCTGCCGGCGGAGATGTTGACCATTGTGATGCCAAGCGATTCGAGAATCTTCAGGAACGCCACCGGCTCCGTGAGGTCGTACTCGACCGGGTTCTGCTGGTTCACGCCGAAGCCATACCGGTAGGGCAGGCAATGCGAGAAATCTTCCGGCACGCCCGTGCTGTCGGGGCCGGGCTTGTACGGCACGATATCAAAGATGCTCACGCGTACCGCAATCCCGAGCTTGGGTGCGATGCTGCGGATGAGCGCCACAATCTCGCGCAGCATCCGGGTCCGGTTCTCCAGCGAACCGCCGAACGGCCCCGGTCGGGTGTGGGCGCTGAGCAGTTCGTGGAGCAAGTAGCCGTGGCAGTGTTTCACATCCACGAAATCCGCGCCGACATCCGCCGCAATCTTCGCCGCCCGGCCGTAGTCCTCGATGAGCCGCTTCAACTCGTCGTCGGTGAAAACCTGCGCGTCGCTCGTGATGCCGAACTTCTTGTCGAGGATCGGATGCCGGTAGGCGACGCGCGACTCGAATCGCTTTTTATCGTTCGGCTTGCAGAACCGACCAGAGTGGGTGAGTTGAAATCCAATGACGAGATCGTCGGTCTTGCCGGGGTGCGAATGGATGAGGGCTTCCCGAAGCTTGGCGATATCCTTCTTGTTTTGCTCGATGATTATGAGCTGGTTCGGGTTCGCGCGGCCATCTGGTCGCACTGCCATTGCTTCGCCGCCGAAGATGATCTTCGCGCCGCTCTCGCCGAAGCGTTGCCAACGGCGAAGCATCGACTCGGTGACGCCGCCAGTAGTCGTGCCGTCCCAGCCTTCCATGGGATGTACGCACCACCGGTTGCCGATGATGCGCCCGTTCCACTGGAGCTTGCCGGCCAACGGCGAGGCGTCGCCCGTGATGATGGAGTCCTCGACTTGGAGGTCGATGCCAAGTTTGGCGATGTGTTGGCGAAATTGTTCGGCGGTGCGGAGGCTGGGAATGCGGGTGATGTTCATCGGAAGAATTTCAAATACGGTTTACCGGTGGCGATGCGCTGGATGTAGAGGGCGGCTTCGCGGAGATGGTAGTCGCCCCACATGCTGCTTTCGCCGTAAGGGATTTTGGCGCCAGCGGGGACATAATCCCACCGGTTCGGCCAGTGGTAGACGGAGTGGAGCAGGAGACCTTGATGTTTCGAGCTTGTGCTGAGGTAGGGTTCGTCGAGCAACGTGTTCAACACCGTCAACCCGGCCTGCCAATACTTCTTGTTCTTGGTGTGATGACCAAGGCGGA
>OMJI01000131.1 GCA_900299315.1 Verrucomicrobiota bacterium
ATGCTGGCCGACCGGCCCGATGCCGATCTCGGCCACATCGCGGAGGAAATCAAGGAGACCGCGTTCCGCGTGACGCGCGTCGGTGAGTTGATTGGCCGGGAAGTCGCGGCAAAACTTCAAGTCGAGTTCGGCATTGTGGACTTGTCGCTCGCGCCCACCCCGCGCGTCGGGGATTCCGTCGGCGAGATTTTGCAGGTGATGGGCTTGCAGCACATCGGCTCGCCCGGCACGACGCTCGCCGTGGCGTTGCTGACCGATGCGGTGAAGAAAGGCGGCGCGTTCGCTTCGAGCTCCGTCGGCGGCTTGTCCGGTGCGTTCATCCCGGTGGCCGAGGATGCCGCACTCGCCGCCGCGGTGGCGTCCGGCAGCCTTGGCATCGAGAAACTGGAAGCGGTGACGTCGATTTGCTCCGTCGGCCTCGACATGGTGCCCGTGCCCGGTGACACCAGCGTCGCGACACTGGCCGGCTTGATGGGCGATGAGTTGGCGATCGGTGTGATGAACAACAAAACCACCGCTGCCCGGTTGATCCCCGTGCCCGGCAAGAAAGCCGGTGACGTCGTGAACTGGGGCGGCCTGTTCGGCTCCTCGCCGATCCTGACCGTGCGCAATCTTCCCGCGAACGAAAGCCCCGTCACCCGCGGCGGTAGCGTCCCCGCGCCAATCCAGAGTTTGCGGAACTAAGCGTCCGGCTTCTTGTCCTTCAGCAAATCATCCAACGCGGCGAAGGGGTTTCCGATTTTGGAAGGTAGGGGCGGGGCTTCGCTTTGGCCGGTGGAATAGCCGGCGCTCTTGTACTTCTCGTGCTCATGGTCGTGGCAGTAGATGCAGAGTAATTCCCAGTTGCTGCCGTCGTTGGGGTTGTTTTGGTGGTTGTGGTCCTTGTGATGGACGGTGAGTTCCTTGAGGCGTTTGCCGGAAAACTCACGGCCGCAACTGGCACAGACGTGGGGGAAGAGGGCGAGCGCGCGTTCCCGGTAACCCTTGGCGCGAATCTCGGCATCCCGCCTTTGCTTGGCAAAGATTTCTTCCCGGCGCTTGGCATCCATGACTCGAATGGTAGCCGAAAAGTCCCGGTCGTGCGAGCGGACTGGTTGGTAGTGGCGCAATTTATTGCGCGGGCGGCAGGGGGGCGGCGATGAATCGCCGCACTACGAACGGGGTGTGGGTTTCCGAATGCTGGTGGGGATGGTCGGCCGCCGGGTTAGGAATCCAGGAACTTTCGGTAGAACCGGGACTTTTTGTAATCGGTGGCGGCTTTCGCGAGGAGTTCATCGCGGCGTTTGATGAGGCGCTTCGGCTGGCGTGGCTTGGCGTGGTCGAGGGCGCAGGCGGTGAGGAGCGGGAGGGCGATGGTGGTGTCGGTGTAGCAGACGACGGCGTCCGGGAGGGTTTTCGGATCCACTTTGCCCCAACTGACGGCTTCGGCCGGGGTGGCGCCGCTGAGGCCACCGGTGTCGGGCCGGGCGTCGGTGATTTGGAGGAAGTAGTCGTGGCCGCTTTCCTTGAGGCCGAGGACTTCCTGGATTTGGGGCTCGGTCTGGAGGATGAAATTTTTCGGGCTGCCGCCGCCGAGGATGACGACGCTACTCGTGCGGCCGCGGCGTTTGGCGTCGTAGACGATGGCGGCGGTTTGGTTGACGTCGCGATTCACGTCGAACGCGAGTTTGTTACCGGCCAACGCCATCGCGGCGACGTTCATGCCGATGGAACTGTCGCCGGGGCTGCTGGTGAAGCAGGGGACGCCGTACCTGTAGGCGGTGCTGATGAGGGAGGCGTCCTTGAGGCGGAGTTTCTTTTCGCGGAGGGCGACGTAGCGGCCGAGCCGGTAGTGGAATTCATCGGTGCCCATCGGGCGTTGGAATTCTTCGCTGGCGATGCATTGCCGGATAAAGGCGTCGGTGTCGAGCAGGACGCGGTAGTCGAAGAGGATGTCGTAGATACGGATGATTTGGCGGCGGCGGAGGTCGATGTCGTTGAGGAACGGCGAGCCCCGGTGGAGCGCCATGTCGAGGCCGTAATGGATGTCGTGGTAGAGGTTGGCGCCGGTGGTGACGATCCAGTCGATGAACCCGGCCTTGATGAGCGGGATGAGGCAGGAGCGGCCGAGGCCGGCGGGGGTCAATGCGCCGGTCAGGCTGACGCCGACGAGGCCGTCGCGGGGAAGCATCTTGCCGGTAAGCAGATTGGCGGCTTCGCGGAGCCGGGCGGCGTTGTAGGCTTGAAAGGTCTGGCGGACGAGGTCGGACGCCCGGGTGCGGCGGCCCACCGGTGGGGGGTTGAGCCGCGGGAATTGCCGGAGTTTAAGAGTTTTTTTCATGGCGTTGTCCCTCGCGACGCGCTAGAAATAGCGGCCAACAGAGACTTTGGCAACCATTTAGGAGATTACCCACGCATGGAGCCACGAGAGATTACCATCGGCCATAGCCCCGACCCGGATGACGCGTTCATGTTTTACGCGTTGACCCACGGGAAGTTGGATACGGGCGGGTTGACGTTCAAGCACGTCATCACGGACATCGAAAGCCTGAACCACAAAGCCGTCGAGGGCGAATTGGAGATTACCGCGCTCAGCGTCCACGCCTACGGCTACGTGATGGACAAGTATGCGTTGTTGCCGAGCGGCGGGAGTTTCGGCGACAAATGCGGACCGATCGTCGTGGCGGCGCACCCGATGGACGTCGGCGAGATGGCGGACGACCGGATCGCGGTGCCGGGGACGATGACGTCGGCGTATTTGCTGCTGAAGTTGTTGCTGATGAATTTCAAGTTCGAGGTGGTGCCTTTCGACAAGATCATGGACGCGGTGAAGCGCGGCGATTGCGATGCTGGTTTGCTGATCCACGAAGGGCAGCTTACCTACCGGGAGCACGGCCTGCACAAGGTGGTGGATCTCGGCGAGTGGTGGCACGCGGATACCGGGTTGCCGGTGCCGCTCGGCGTCAACGGCATCCGCAAGGATCTCGGCAAGCAGTTGATGCGGAAACTTTCCTCGCTGCTGACCGAGAGCATCCAGTACGCGCTCGATCACCGCGAGGAGGCTGTCCAGTACGCCCAGCAATTTGGCCGCGGCATGGACCGGCCACTCACGGACAAATTCTGCGGGATGTACGTGAACAACTGGACGTTGAACATGGGCGAGAAGGGCCGCGAAGCCATCGCGCGGTTGCTGGCCCGGGCCTATCACGCGGCGCTGATTCCGAGGCCGGTCAACTTGGAGTTCGTGGAGTAGCTTGAAGCGACTGGCTCTCATCACCGGGGTGGCGCTGCTGGCGGCGGCTCGCAGTTGGGCGTTGTACGAACCGGCCAAGCTACCGGACCCGTCGCGGCGTTGGTCGGTCTCGCTCAACACGCGCGGCGAGTACGATGACAATGTCGACACTTCCGCGACCGACAAGAAGTCGAGTTTCAAAGCCATTGCCGAGCCGCAACTGCTCGTCAACATTCCCACGGAGCAGACGTTCATCGGCTTCCGCTACAACTATCAAGCCACCTACTACGAAAATCGGTCGACCGATCCTGTGGATCAATCGCACACGGCGGATCTGACCGTCTCGCACACGGTGACGCCGCGGTTGGTGCTGGATTTCCGTGACAGTGTGCGGCGGGGGATTGAGCCGGAGCTCGTGAACGACCAGACCGGCGACCCATTCATTCGCCGGCGGCGCGGCGATTTTCTCTACAACACTGTCGGGGCGGGAGTGAATTACAACTTTTCGCGGCGCTGGACAATGTCGGTGCACGGGGATTTCGATTATTGGAACTACGACGATGCGGCGGCCAGCGTGGATGACCGGAATGTGTACCGGGCGAGCTTGCAGATGGACTACTCCATCGACCCGCGCACCACGGGAGGCATCGGCTATCAATTCGCCAGCGTCAACTATAGCCAGCCCGGCACGAATGACCTGCGTAACTCCGATTCCCACATCGTCTACCTGTCGATGGTTCGCCGCTTCAACCCGCAGTTCTCTGTGCAAGGCAATGCCGGTGTAGAACTCCGCGAGTTTGGCGATGGCTCGACGGATGTGGGGCCGTGGGTGAACACATCGGCTACTTACAATTACGGCCCTGAGAGTAGCGTGACGTTGGGGTTCCGGTATTCGATCACCACCACGGAAGTCGGCTTCTTTCGCAGTGCAGATGCCGCAGACATTTACGCGCAGCTCACCCACCGGATCACCACCAAGTTCAGCGTGAGCGGCGGCGCCACCTTCTCGCTCGACAGCTTCGCGAATCCGACCGGGGTCACGACCCTTACCAGCCCGACCGAGGAGACTGTGTCCCTCAACTTGACGCTCCGGTACCAGTTTACACGTTGGTGCAGCGGCAATGCCGGGTACAATTTTGACCAAGTTTCATCCGACATTGCCGGGCGTGACTTTACGCGGAATCGGGTTTCTTTGGGTTGCCGGCTCGAGTACTAGGCTCTGGAATAAATAGTGCTTGCTGAACACCGCATTGGCACTACGTTAAACGGTCATTAATAAAGTCATGCAGCCCAACTCGATATCCCAAGAAGCCCGAATCCACTTTCTCGACTACTGGCGCGTCATCAAGTCGCGCTGGATGTTTGTCTTGATCATTCTCTTGGTCGTCTTGCTTGTGACGACCGTCGTCACCTTCCTCCAGCCCAAGCTCTACAGCGCGACCCTGCGCATGAAGGTCGAACAGGACAAGCCGACGGTCGCCGTGTTCGAGCGCGAGCAGTACCCGCAATACGATCCGTACTTTCTCCAGACGCAGTACGAGATCATCCAGTCGCGCAAGATTCTCGACCCGGTCATCGAGCGGCTCAACCTGCAGAAAGCATGGGCGGCCGAAACCGAGTTGCCACTCAGCCTCGCCGCCCGCCGCTTGAAGAATTCGCTCAGCGTCCGGCGGTTTCGCGACACCAGCTTGATTGAGGTTGTGGTCACCGACACCGATCCCCGGCTCGCCGCGCAGATTGCCAATGCCCTTGCCGATGTCTTCGAGAAAGACCGGCTCGAAGTGAAACGCGACGAGACGCTGAAGGGCATCAACAAGCTGCGCGAGGAACTCGATGCCCAGTGGCAACGGGTTCAGGAAGCGCAAGACAAGGTCGAGCGCCTCCGCAAGGAATTGAACGTCCCGGTGATCGGTACCGTCCGGCTTTCCGATTACACGCTCCAGCAACTCGACCAGCAGCTCACCACCGCCAAAGTCGAAGCCGCAGCCCGGGAAGCCAAGCTCAACGAACTCAAGAAGCTCACCCCGCTTCAGCTTCGCAACACCATCGCCACCCTCATCAACGACCCCAACGTCAGCTCCCTGCTCCAGAGCCTGACAGAATCTGAGTTGCGGATGGAAGTCCTCAAGCAGGATTACGGTCCCGAGCACCCCAACGTCCGCGCCGAGCAAGCCAGCCTCGACAAACTTCGCGAACAGATGGACGCCCGCTTGGCCGGTGTCATCGCCGGTTTTGAGATCGAATACCAGACCGCCCAACGCCGGGTGGATGACCTCCAGAAACAACTCGATGCCGCCAAAGCGCAAACCATGTTGATGGAAAGCGCAACCTACCGGCCGTTTCGCAACGCGCAGTTGATCGAGGACCAGGAGACCAAGCTCTATGATGCGCTAAAGCAGCGTCTCCAGCAGGAATCCGTCACCGTCGATCTGCCGCGCAGCCCGGTGGAAGTCGTTGAACATGCCGAGCCGCCACTCTTCCCGGTCAGCCCACGCATGACGCTGAACCTGATTTTGGGCGGTGTTGCCGGCTTGGTGCTCGGCATTGTGATGGCGTTCTTCCTCGAGTTCCTCGACACGAGCATCAAGAAGGTCGAGGACGTGGAACACTATCTCGGCCTCCCGGTGCTTGGCGTGGTGCCGCAGGAAGCCGGTCTCCTCGTCCGCAACGAAGGCGGCCCGGCTCATCTCGAAGCCTACCGGATGCTACGAACGAATATTGAATTTGCCCGCGGCGATCACGATGGCAATTCCTACTGTGCGCTCAGCGCCGCGCCCGGCGAAGGTAAGTCCTTCACCGTCGCCAACCTCGCCTGCGTCTGCGCCCAGCACGGCGCCCGGGTGTTGGTGGTGGATTGCGACATGCGCCGGCCTACCCAGCACGAGCTACTCGATGTTCCCAACGTTGCCGGGCTGGCGGATTATCTGGTCGGCGGCAAGTCGCTGGACGAAGTAATTGCAAACGCCGCGGTGCCCAACGTCTCGCTGATCACGGCCGGCACCGGCGCCAACTCCAAGGGCGCGCTGGCGATGCTCACGTCGCAGCGCATGGTGGATCTCATCCAAGCGGTGAAGCAGCGGTACGACGTGGTGATCTACGACACGCCGCCGGTATTGGGCGTCAGCGACGCCGCGTCGTTGGCGCGGGATATCGGCGCGGCATTCCTTGTCATCCAGCATCGCCGGTATCCGCGCGACATGTCGCGCCGCGCGATCCAGGTGGTCGAGCATTCCGGCGCGAAGCTGCTCGGCGTTGTCGTCAACAACGTCCGTCTCGAACAGGCCGGGGCTTACTTCTATTACCATCAGCAATACGATAACTATCTCAAAGCACCGGACCTCCGCGCCAAGGAGCCGGTGCCTGCCAACGCCAAAAAAGGATCGCCGACCAATAGCGATGAAATTGAGCTTTCTGAAAAATTCTAGCCTCTGGATTTTGACCTGTCTGCTGCCGCTGCTCGCGAGCTGCGCGGGAACATCCACCGCCCCGGCCACCTTGAGCCAGGCGGTCGCCGCACCCACCGAGAACCATTTGCGGGTTGGGGATGAACTTTTGATCCGGCTCACCACCGGCGGACGGACACAGCAGAACGTCACGCCCGCGGACAGCGTCCCGGTGACGATTGACGAGGAAGGACAGATTTCTCTGCCGCTCATCGGCCGCATTCCCGCTGCGGGAATGACCCCGGGCGAGTTGGGCGAGCGGATTGAGGCCAACTATGTGCCGCGGTTTTATGTCCGCTGCAGCGCCGCCGTGCAGGTTCAGGCGCGATTCTTTTACGTGGGGGGAGAAGTCCGGGCACCCAGCCGGTATCCGTGGACGGAAGACATGACGCTGCTGAAGGCGATCAACACGGCCGGCTCGTTCACCGACTACGCCAACCGGCGTCGCGTCGAGATCGTGCGCGGCAAAGAGAAGTTGCCGGTTGATATGGACCAGATTCGCCAGGACCCGAGTCGGGACGTGGCGATTCGGCCTGGTGATTCGATTTGGGTGCCGCGCAGTATCTTCTGATCCCGCGGAAACGGGATTCTCAGTGAGCGAGGTCAAGGATCGGTCGGCAACGCCGCATGTCCGGCGGGTGGTGGTCAAGCCCCAACCGCTGCTTGCTCGTCTTTGCCAAAATGCCGTCACCTGGATCACCCTTGCCATTGCCGGTGGAGCCGCACTGCTTTGGGGTGGCACGCCGCCGTGGGCCTCCCAATTCATCCACGTGAGTGTCTGGCTGGCCGGTTTTCTCTGGGTGCTGCGGTTGGTGTTGTTGCGCCGGTCCGAGTTGGTCGTCAACTCCCTTAGCGCACCCGGTGTGCTGCTCGTCAGTTACGCCATCGTCCGGTACGGCTTGGCGGAAGTGGAACCGGTGGCGCGACCCGAGATGATGTTGGCCGTCACGGCCGGGCTGCTGTTTTTTCTCTCGGTGAACAACACTGCCCACCGGTCGCACGTCTCCTTGCTCGTGTCGGTTACCGGTACCGTGGCGGCGGGGCTGAGTTTGTTGGCGGTGTGGCAGGCGTTGGTGAGTCATTCCAAAGCGGATTCTGGTCTCGGGAATTTTATCTTGCAGCAAGGCGACGACGGCGTGACGGCCACCTTGCAGAAGTCGCATTTCGTCTGGGGCCAAGCAGCGGCCGTCCTTTCCCGGCCCGGACAGTTGGCTGGGTTCCTCGGTCTGGTGTTTCCGATGTTGGCGGCGTTCTTCTTTTTCTCCCGCTGGTCGTACCGGGCCAAGGTGTATCTGCTGGTGCTGCTGCTGGTGGTGGCCGGTGGGATGATAGTGACGCAGTCGCTCGGCGGTCTGTTGGGTCTCTTGGCCAGCGTGGTTGTGCTGGGACAATACTTATTGCGTCGCCGCAATATTCGGATGCGCTGGGTCATCGTCGGCGGGACCGTCTGGTTTGTTTTGGCGCTAGCCGTAATGGGTGTGCTGCAGGTGTACGGCACGCCCTCGGCCGAATCGTCGTTGCTGCCGGTCTGGCGCGCCGCGTTTGCGATGGCGCGGCAGAACTTCTTGTTGGGAACCGGGCCGGGCATGTTCCCGTGGCTCTATCCCGACTACCGCGCCGCACAGGTGACGCCCGATTCCATCCACAATGAATATCTCCGCGCGTTGACCACCTACGGACTCAGCGGGCTGGTCCTTGTCGGCTGGTTGCTGGTGATGTACGTCCGTTCCTGCGTGCAAATCCTCGGCGCGCGGGCCGAGCGCTACTCGGTAAACACGGCCTCCAACCGGTACGCCTTTGTCGTGGGCGCCTTGGGGGCGGCAGTCGCGATCTCCGTGCATGCGTTGGTGGGCAGCCCGCTCGAGTCACCGGCCAACATCTGTTTGCTCGCAATCATCGTCGCCACCAGCCTGACCTGCGGCGTGCATCCCTCCGGCAAGTGGGATGACGAGATGGACGATCCGGGCCTTCGCCAGACAATCCCGGTGAAAGGCTTTCTCAAATGGGCGCTCGTGATCAGCCTCCTGTTCCTGCTCGGCCTGCAGGCCTCCCGGCTCCGCAAGAGCGCCCCGGCGGAGTGGCTCTTGGTTCGTGCGGATCAATACCGGGCCGACCTCGACTGGGCTGCCGCCGAAACCGCCTACCGGCGGGCATGGGCGTTTGACGCGCGCAGCTACCGGATTCCGCTCGCGGTCGGTGATTTCTTTCTCGCTCGCGCCACGTGGGACCAGCCGGAGCGCGTCAACTTCGCCCAAACCGCCCTCCGTTGGTTCGACCGGGCCTACACCCGCAACCCCTACGCCACCGAGGCGCTCATCAAAATGGGGCGTGTCCAAGATCTGCTCGGCCGCCGCGAACAAGCCTTGGAGCGTTACCAGCGCGCGCTCGATGCCGATCCGCGCAACGCCGCGTTCCATACCCAGCTTGCCCTGCATTACCTCCGCTGGGACAAAACGGCGGAAGCGCGCCGGATGTTCCAGCGGGCACTCAGTCTGGATCCCAATGACGAAACGGCCGCCGTCGAACTCCAGCGCTTGGGCGAATCCGATTCCTGACCCGGTCGCCTAGCGAATCAGCCCCCTGAACGTCGTGCGCGCCCGGCATTTCCCGCCGGGAAAATAAAACGTCTTCTCGTAGGCAAACGACCGCGCAACCGGGTCGTACTCCACCCGCCGCGGCCGGTCGGTGAAGTTCGGGTCATACGCCGTGTAAACAAACTTGTCGCCCACCCGTTCCGTCGCGAAGACCACCACGGCGTGGTTGATGTCCATGTGCGGAAAATTGTAGAGCCACAACACCACCGGCTGCCCGGCGGCCAGCCACTCCTGCAACTCCGCGTTCAAGCGCACCTGATGCCGGTCGGTCGGCCCGAACGTCATCCAGTACCGGCGCGGTTGAATGTACGTCGTCCACGCCGCACCGAGGTTCTCCCGCAACAACGCGCCCTTGGCCGCGCTGAACTCGCGGAGATTGGCGTAGCCCGGGAAGACGACCCGCTGCTCCGCCGGCAACTCCGGCAACCACGTCCCGCGTCCGGCCACGCGCCGGATCCGCCGCGCCAACTCCCGGTCATCCACCGGCGCTGTGCCCGGCTCGAACCGCGCGAACTTCCAGAACTGCACCGCCCCGGCCGCCATCACGAAACAGTGCCGGCTGTACCGCCGGCCGGGCTCGCGATGGTCCGCCACCTGTTGCCCGTCCCGGTAGGCGAACACCGTCTCGTTCGCGAACGCAAACGTGTCCGCCGGAAAAGTGAACTCCCGGGCTGAGTGGCGCGCCGGCGGCACCGTCGCGCAGCTGGTGAGCACAATCAGCGCGAGCAGAAGGGTTTTTTCAGTTATCAACCGCATGCGGGCTCGGTATAGTGCCGCGGTGCTCAAGGGAAAGCAATGCTGGGTCAGCGGCGGAACGGGATTCATGGGCCGGCATCTCGTGCGCGCGCTGCTGGCACAAGGGGCATCCGTCGAGTTGCTCTGCCGCACGCCGCGCAAGGCCCGGGAATTGTTCGGCGAAGCCGCCACCATCCAGTCCGGTGACCTGCGCGAGCCGGTGACCATCGCGGACGCGGCGATCGTCTTTCACCTCGGTGCCATCTACGTCTTCGGTCGCCGCGCCCGGCGCGAGATGGAAGCCGTCAACGTCGCCGGCACCGAGCACGTCCTCGCGGCGGCGTGGAAGGCGCGCGTCGAAAAAGTCGTCTTCATCAGCTCGTCCAGCGTCCTCGCCAACCACCGCGCCCCAATCACCGAACGCGACGTCCCGGCCAGCGTCCCGGCTTCCCAGCAGTACCGGCGCTCGAAGTGGCTCGCGGAAAAAATCTGTCTCGACTATGCCGCGCGCGGCCTGCCGGTTGTCATCGTCAATCCCAACAGCCCGCTTGGTCCCGAGGATGAACTGCCGACCCCGACCGGCCGCATGGTGTTGGACTTCCTCCACAAAGGCTTCCCGGCGGCGGCGCGGACGACGTTGAATTTCATCGATGTCCGCGAACTTGCCGAGGGCCTGATCGCCGCCGCGATGCACGGGCGCAACGGTGAGCGGTACATCCTCGCCCATCACAACGTCTGGCTCATGGAATTTCTCCAGCTCCTCGCCCGCATCACCGGCCGGCCTGCGCCGCGCTTCACCGCGCCGTGGCCGCTCCTCGCGCTCGGCGGCTTGGCCGGGGAACTCACCGGCTCCGACCGACTCTGCTGGGAAACTGCGTGGCACTGCCTGAAACGCACGCCGTTCGACGGCCGCAAAGCCACGGTAGAACTCGGCTGGCAGCCGGCGCGTTCCCTGGAAGCCAGCGCCCGCGACGCCGTGGCGTGGTTCCAGAATCCCCGGATTCCCGAGCCGCCACTCATCGAGGCCGATGTCGCCGATTGATTGGCTCTTGCTCGCATGGACCGCCGCCGCCGCTGGCTGGTGGCTGCTCGCGTTGTGGATTGTCGCGGCCAGACGGACCCCTCACCCCAACCCTCTCCCCGCAAGCGGGGCGAGGGGGCATCAATCCGAATCCCCTCTCCCCATTCAATGGGGAGAGGGTCAGGGTGAGGGGTTGACGGTCTTCAAACCCATCCCGCCGCGCGCAAGCCGGGAGGCGGCGGCGGTGGAGACATTCGTGGCGCAGACGAATGTGAACACGGAAGTCCTGCTCGGCATCGAGACGGAGGACGAGCCGGTCTGGCAGCCGATCCTTGCCGGCTGGCGCGAGAAATATCCGCACGCCAATTTCCGCGCGATCATCCAGCCGCGACCGCACCAGTTTCTCAGTCCGAAGGTCTCCTGGTTTCACACGCTCGCGGCTCACGCGCGCGGCGAGCTCTGGCTGTGGAGCGACGCGGACATGATTGCCCCGGCCAACTTGCTGCGCGATGCCCGGGCGGAGTTTGCGGCGGCGCGGTGCGGGTTGCTGACGTTCTCCTACGTGGTGCGTCGGGCGGATTCCGCACCGGCGTTGCTGGAGACGCTGTTCGCCAATGTGGAGATGCTGCCGGGCATCCTCGTGTGCCAACGGTTTGGCGCGGTGAAATTCGCGATGGGGTCCGGGATGCTCTTCCGCGCGGCCATCTTCCGCGAACGCATCCGCTGGGAGGAAATCGGGGCGCGGATCGCCGATGATTTCGTCCTCGGCAACACGCTCACGCCGGTCAAGGTCAGCGACATCACGCTCGAAACGCTCGCCGCCGCGACGACGTGGGGCAACGCGGTGCAGCATTACCTCCGCTGGAAGAAGACGGTGCGCTGGCTGCGCCCGGTCGGCTTCGCGGGGTTGCTCGTAACAATGCCGGTGCTCGGCTGGTTGCTGACCGGCCAGTGGCGCGGCGCGCTCGGCGTGGTGGCCGGGGAATCCTTGCTCGCGTGGCTGCTGTGCGGCATTGTCCGCTGCCCGGTGCGGCAGCCATGGGTGCTGCCGGTCTGGACGTTGTTGCGGCCGGTGGCGTGGCTGGCGTGTTGGTTTCGCTGGCCGGTGGTGTTCCGCAGCCAGCGGCGCAAGTGGTGGAGTTTGTACGAGTCAGAGCCCTTGGGAGAAAATCTATGAAATGGTTCACGGTCTTGATGATTTTCGGTTTCGTCGCCTTCTACACCGGCGACAACGTCTGCCTGCGCTATTCGAGTGAACGCGCCGGCTGGCCGGCGTTTTGGTGGTTCGCGGTGGGCAACGTACTGGGCTTCATCGCCACCGTGATGCTCACGTTTGCGCTCAAGGCGCAGCACCCGAACATCATCTTCGCGCTCGCCCAGGGCGGCGGCTTCTGCGTGCTGCAACTCGCGTCGTTCTACATCTTCCGCGTCCCGCTCAGCCCGTTGCAATGGGCCGGCGTCATCCTCATCGCCATCGGCATTTTCTGCGTCCAATCCAAGCCCCCGGCCACGCACGTTGCCGTCCAGCAAGCCACGCCGTGAATGCCGCCCTCCAACGCGTCCTGCTCGTCAGCAGCAACCGTTGCGAGTTGCCGTATCCGGTATTTCCGCTCGGGCTGACGTATGTGGACACAGCGCTGCGCGCGGCCGGGTACGTGACGCGGCTCTGGGATTGCCAACTCGACGCGGCCACGCTCGAAACCGTGCTGGCGGAATTCCAGCCGGACTTCGTCGGCATCTCCTGTCGGAACGTGGACGACATCGTGTACCAGAGCCAGGAAACGTACTTTGAATTCCCGGTCGACATCGTCGCCCGGGTCCGGGCGGTTGCGCGCTGCCCGGTGGTGTTGGGCGGGAGCGCATTCTCGCTGTACCCCGAGCGGCTGCTCGAACTGACCGGCGCGGAGTACGGCGTCGTCGGTGAAGGCGAACGCGCCTTCGTCGCGTTGCTCGCCACGCTGCGCGACGGAGGTGACTTGCGCGGCGTGCCGGGTTTGGTCTGGCGCAACGGTGCCGGCATCACCATCAACCCGCGCGCGCCACTGGACCCGGCGCAGATCCAATTCGCGGAACGGTCAGCGGACTTGGAGGACTTCTACCTGCGCCGCAGCCTCATGCTCAACGTCCAGACCCAGCGCGGTTGCCCGCTGCATTGCTGTTACTGCACCTACCCGCTCATCGAAGGCCGGCAACCACGCCGCCGCCCCCCGGCCGCGGTCGCCGAGGAACTGGCCGACCTCGCCCGGCGCGGCGTGAAACACGTCTTCGTTGCCGACTCCGTTTTCAACACGTCGAACGAACACGTCCGCGAAGTCTGCGCCGCCATCCAGGCGCGCGGTGTGAAGCTGACATGGAGTTGTTTCCTGCGCCCGCACGGGTTGACGGCGGAGTTGATGCAGTTGATGGCGGCGACCGGGCTGACGCACGTTGAGTTCGGCTCCGACAGCTTCTGCGACCCGGTCCTGCGCGAGTACGGCAAGTCGTTCACGTTTGCCGACATCCTGGAATCTGCCCGGCTCGCGCAGGCGGCGAAGGTGCGCCACGCGCATTTCCTGATCTGCGGCGGGCCCGGTGAGACGCGGGAGACGTTGCAGACGACGTTCGAGAATTCCCGGCAACTGACCGGCGCGGTGATCTTTGGCTTTGCCGGCATGCGCATCTTCCCCGGCACCGCGCTCCACGACCGGGCGTTGCGCGAAGGCGTCATCCAGCCCAACACCGACCTGCTCACGCCCCGGTACTACATCTCCCCGGCCTTGACCGAGGAAGAGTTGCTCACCACCCTCGCCGATTTCCGCCGGCGTTCCCCCCACTGGATCGTCGGCCCCCTCCCGCCCTTCTTCCAACAATTCGCCGACCGCCTCCGCGCCCGCGGCGTCGTCGGCCCGTTGTGGGAATACTACGGCGCCCTCCAACGCGGCTCTCCCCGCGCCTGATTTCCCAAGCACGTGGAGGAGAGAGAAACCACGAAAGACACGAAAAAGAGCGCCGATCCTCAGGTGGAAGACAATTTCCGAGAACTTGACTGATGACTTGACTCATGCTTGACTAACTGGCGTGAGCTACGAACCCCAATTTACAATCACGCCCCGGCTTCTCGCGCTCGGCGAAAAGATCGCCGCGTTGCGGGAGCGCATCCAAGGCGCGGCGGTCGCTTTGTCATGGATCCCGGCTTTGCAGAAGGATAGCCGGTCGCGGAACGTCCATGCTTCCACCGCTATCGAGGGTAACCCACTGACGCTGGAGCAGGTCCGGGCGTTGGAGGAGGGGCGGCCGCTGGTGGCGGCGGATGCGCGGTCGGAGCGCGAGGTGTTGAACTATTTTGCCGGGTTACGGTTCATCGAGAAGAATGTCGGCAAGAAAACAGTGCGCCATGATGACGTTTTTTCGCTGCACCGCATTCTGGCGAAGAACGTGATGGATCAAGGGGAAGCGGGCCGGTACCGGACAATTGCGGTGCGGGTGGGGCGTTACGTGCCGCCAGCACCGGGGGATGTGTCCGGTTTGATGATGGAGTTGCTGGAATGGTGGAACACGAAATCAGCCGAACTGTCGCCCATAATCAGTTCGGCGATTCTGCATTACCGGTTCGAGGCAATCCATCCGTTTGCTGACGGCAACGGCCGGACTGGTCGGGCGCTTGCGTTGTGGGAGTTGTACCGACGCGGCTTCGACACCCACCACATTTTTTCGGTGGATGAGTTCTATTGGGAGGACCGGCCGCGTTACTACGCGGCGTTGGACGCAGTGCGCCGCGAGGGCGATGACCTGACCGGCTGGGTGGAGTACTGCGTGGAAGGATTGCAGCAGACGCTGGAGCGCGTTTGGGTACGGGTGCAGGCATTCCAGCCCGTGCCCGGCAAGAAACTGGTGTTGCGCCCCAAACAGGAGAAGTTGCTTCATCTGCTCCGCGACCACGGGAGTATGTCGCCGGCGGAAATTTGGGACACGATGAAGATCTCGAAGCAAGGCGCGATGGACTTGCTGCGTCCGTTGCTCGAAGCCGGAATGGTGGAGAAGACTGGCGGCAAGAAGACAGGCCGGTATTCGCTCCGCAAGCTGTGAACAGCCGCAGACTTGAAGCTCAGTCGTTGTGGGGGATCTTGACGGTGCTGCCGCCGATGAATTCGCGGATGACGGCGTCGCCGGGGATGAGGGCGGCGAGTTGGTCTTGGGTGAGGCCGGTGACGGAGTCGAGCAGGGATTTGACGCGTTCGTAGCGGATGCGGGCGTCGAGGAAGCCGGGGTATTGGGCGATGTCGGCCGGCTTGGGGAGGTGACCGGCTTCGCCGCTGAAGAAGGGTTTGAGCACCGGGAGGTCGAAGGCGAGGCCGCCGTTGACGATGTGGTCGGCGAGGCCCATCAACGGGATGATGCTGAAGAGTTCCCCGGCGCGGACGTAATGCCAGTGGAGCAACGTGGAGAGGGGGCTGTGGTTGCGGTGCTGGACGTCGCGGAGCATCCGGCGGATGAGGCGGATGTCGGTGAACTTGGTGAGGCGCTTGGAACTGCCGTCGCCTTCGTAGAGGACGTTGAGGGTTTCGATG
>OMJI01000132.1 GCA_900299315.1 Verrucomicrobiota bacterium
AAGTCAAGTCAACTACCGCGCCTCGTCCTGCGCCTTCCCTTGCCACGCAACCGCTCTCCCGATATGATGCCGGCCATGCTCGATATTCGATTCATTCGCGATCAGGAAAACCTCGTCCGGGAACGTCTGGCGGCGCGCGGGCGCGGTGATGAAGTCGTTATTGGCCAATTGCTTGCACGCGACCAGGAGCGGCGGCGTCTGCTCCAGGAGTGCGAGACGTTGAAGTCCCAGCGCAATGCCGTGAGCAAGCAAGTCGGCGCCCTGAAATCCAAGGGACAAGACGCCTCGGCGCTCATGGCGGAAATGAAACAAGTTGGTGACAAGATTGCGGCGCTCGATTTGCAGGTCGCCGAACTTGAAAATCAAAACCTCCCGGCGTTGCTCACGATTCCGAACCTGCCGCACGCCACCGTGCCCACCGGCAAGGACGCCGCCGACAACCCGGAAGTTCGTCGCTGGGGAACCGCGCCCAAGTTCGATTTCAAGCCGCAACCTCACTGGGACCTCGGCGAGAAATTGGGCATCCTCGATTTTTCCCGCGCCACCAAGATCGCCGCCAGTGGTTTCATTCTCTACAAAGGAATGGGCGCCCGGCTCGAGCGCGGCTTGATCAACTGGCTGCTCGACCTCCATACCCGCGAGCACGGCTACACCGAAGTCTTCCCGCCGTTCCTCATCAACCGCGCCTCCATGATCGGCACCGGCCAGTTGCCGAAATTTGAGGAAGACATGTACCGGCTCCGCGACGACGAGCTCTATCTCGCGCCCACCGCCGAGGTGCCGGTCTCCAACATCCACCGCGACGAAATTTTTCGCGCCGACGAGTTGCCCCGGTACTACTGCGCCTACACGCCGTGTTTCCGCCGCGAAGCCGGGGCTGCCGGCAAAGACACGCGCGGCATGATCCGCGTCCACCAGTTCGACAAGGTGGAACTCATCAAGTTCTGCCACCCGGACACCAGCTACGACGAACTCGAAAAGATGGTCGCCAACGCCGAGCGCGTCCTCCAACTCCTTGGCCTGCACTACCGGGTCGTCCTGCTCTGCACCGGCGATATGGGCTTCTCCAGCGCGAAGACCTACGACATCGAAGTCTGGGCTTCCGGCCAAGACAAGTATCTCGAGGTGTCGAGCTGCTCCAACTGCGAGGACTTCCAAGCCCGCCGCGCCAACATCCGGTTCAAGGACGCCGACGGCAAGAACCGCCACGTCCACATGCTCAACGGCAGCGGCACCGCCCTCGCGCGCCTTTTCGTCGCCTTGCTCGAAACGTACCAGCAACCCGACGGCAGCGTGAAGCTACCGGACATCCTCGCGCCGTACCTTGGCGGACAAACTCACATCCAAGCTCGCTGACCTGCCGCCGTTGCTCATCGGAGTTTCCGGCGGTGCGGATTCCGTCGCGCTGCTCCACGCGCTGGTCGAAGCCGGTCACCGGCCCCATGTCTGTCATCTCAACCACCAATGGCGCGGGGCGGCGAGTGATGCTGACGCCGCATTCGTCCGCGAACTGGCCGGCACGCTTGGCCTGCCGGTCACCATCGAATCCTGCACCGTCGACCGCACCGAAGCAGCCGCGCGGCAGGCGCGCCTTGATTTCTTCGCCGCCGTCGCCCAACGCACCGGCATCCACGCCGTTGCCTTGGCGCACACCGCGGACGATCAAGCCGAGACGATGTTGATGCGGTTCATCCAAGGTGCCGGCCTTGATGGCTTGGCCGGCATCTGGCCCGACCGGGACATGGCCGGTCTGCGAATCATTCGTCCGTGGCTGACGGTGACCCGCGCGGAAGTGCTGGAGTATCTGAAAGCCAACCGGTTCGCCTACCGGGAAGATGCCAGCAATGCCGACTCCCGGTTCCTCCGCAACCGCATCCGCCACGAGTTACTCCCGCTCCTCGAACGAGAGTACAACCCGGCCATTCGCGCCGCGCTTTGTCGCACCGCGGAAATCATCCGCGCCGAGCTGGCCGGCGAGCCGGTGGCGGCGGAGCGCCGGGCGGTGCGACGGCTGAGCTTTCAGCAGGTCGAGGAATTGCGACGCGCCACGCGGCGGAAGCCGGTGACGCGCCTAGCCGGCGAGTGGCCGGTCAACCTCGCGGGACTTACCGAGATTCCCGAACTGGGTTTGCATTTGGAAACAGCCTCAGCCGGTGGAGAGAGATTCGACGCCGGTAAGCTCGGCCCCGCGCCCACAATCCGCACGTGGCGAGACGGCGACCGGTTCCAGCCGCTGGGGATGACCGGGGAGAAGAAGCTGCAGGATTTCTTTGTGGATAAAAAAATTCCGCGCCCGCAACGCCACCGCGTCCCGTTGCTCTGCGCCACCGACGGCCGGATCGCGTGGGTCGTGGGCTACCGGATCGCCGAGCCGTTCAAGGTAACGCCCGGCACCTCGAAAGTAATTTGCTTCACCGCCCGAGTAACCACGACATGAACAACACTTTCCTCACCGACGATTTCCTGCTCACCACCGAACCGGCGCGCCAGTTGTATCACCGCTACGCCAAGACCGAGCCGATCTTCGATTATCACTGCCATCTTCCACCCGACCAGATCGCCGCCAACAAGACGTTCCGCAATCTCTCTGAAATCTGGCTGGCCGGTGACCATTACAAATGGCGCGCGATGCGTTCCAACGGCGTGCCCGAGCGCTACTGCACCGGCGACGCAAGCGACTGGGAGAAGTTCCTCGCCTTCGCTCGCACCGTTCCGCACACGCTGCGCAACCCGCTCTATCACTGGACGCATCTCGAATTGAAAAAGTTTTTCGGCATCGAGAAGTTGCTCGATGAATCCACCGCGCGCGAAATCTGGGAGGAAGCCAACCGGCAACTCGCGCAGATGCCCGTCCACACCATCCTCGGAACCCACCGGGTCGCGGTCATCTGCACCACCGATGACCCGCTCGACGATCTCGGACATCACCGCGCCCTGCGCCAAACCGGTACGCTCCGCACGCGCGTGTACCCGACGTTCCGACCGGACAAGGCGCTCACGCTGGAGAAGGCGTGGCTCGACAAACTCGGCGCCCCGGCCAGCTTACCGGCATTTCTCGACGCGCTGAACCGGCGGCTCGATTACTTTCACGCGAACGGATGCCGGCTCAGCGATCACGGCTTGTTGCAGGTGGACGCCGCGGACTTCACCGAAGCGGCTGCGGCGCGAGTCTATGCCGGGCAGTCGCAGGACTGGCCGCAGTTTCGCAGTTTCCTGCTGCATTGGCTCGGCGAACAATACGCCGCGCGCGGTTGGGTGATGCAGTTGCACCTCGGCGCGCTGCGCAACAATAACACCCGGCTG
This sequence comes from Verrucomicrobiota bacterium, assembly GCA_900299315.1. GTDB lineage: Bacteria > Verrucomicrobiota > Verrucomicrobiia > Palsa-1439 > Palsa-1439 > OMJI01. The sequence continues at coordinate 3,304 of OMJI01000132.1, forward strand.
CGCCGCGCGCTGGGGCCGGATACCGGCTTCGATTCGATTGGCGACGCGCCCCAAGTCGAGGCGCTCTGCCGGTTCCTCGACCGGCTCGACCAAGCCGACCGTCTGCCCAAGACCATCATCTACAACTTGAACCCGGCCGACAATTACGTCTTCGCCTCGCTCATCGGAAATTTTCAGGACGGGAGCGTGCCCGGGAAGTTGCAGTTCGGCAGCGGCTGGTGGTTCCTCGACCAAAAAGAAGGCATGGAGTGGCAGATCAACGCGCTCTCCAACCTCGGCCTGCTCAGCCGGTTCGTCGGCATGCTCACCGACTCGCGCAGTTTCCTCAGCTACTCCCGCCACGAGTACTTCCGCCGGTTGCTCTGCCAGATCATCGGTTGTGACGTCGTCAACGGCGAACTGCCCCACGACCTCGACTTGCTCGGCGCGCTCGTCCGCAACGTCAGCTACCACAACGCCGCCGCCTATTTCGGCCTGGAACCCGGTCAGGTCTGACGCGACGACTTCTGAACGGATCACGCCGCCGGTATTCCGCGTGGCAGACCGTGCCCATCTCGCGGCGCACGCCGTCACCCTCGAAATACATCCGATCCAGTTGTACCTCGATCAAGCCGCCGTTACGGGCGCAGCAGGCGTCGAGCAACGCCTGCACTTCGTGAGCGACCGCAGCGGAATCGCCTTTCGGCAACGTGGTCTGGGCGTCGGCGCAGACTTCGAAACACACTTTCCCGCGCCACGCAGCCAGCCGGGTAATCGGAAACACGTTCGGTTGCATGAGATTCACGACTTGAACGCCCGCCTCGATCAGGTGCGGGAGAATGTCGAGAATCTGTCCGCACGAATGCAGCCACACATCCATCCCGGCGCCCCGGATCCGCCCGAAGATTTCCTGATACAACGGCTTGAACAGCGCCGCGAAAACTTCCGGCGCAATAATCGGCCCGGATTGCGTGCCCCAATCGTCCGTGCCCCGGTACCCATGGATGCGACCGGGGAAATGCTTCTCGATGTAGGCGATGGTCTCCAGATGATACCGGGCCAGTCGGGTGAGAAACTGCCGGGTCAGCTCCGGCTCGGCGAGGATGTCGATGAGCAGGTTCTCGAAGCCGCGCAAGAAATGCGCGCGCTCAAACACGTACGGCCCGTTGCAGACGACGACGTATTTCTGTTCCCGCTCCGCGCGCGCCAAAATCTCCTCCCAGCCGTGGTAACGCCGCGGATCGCTGGCGTCCGGGATTTTCAGCTTCGCGAAGTCGGCGAGTTCCTCCAGCACGACGTTCTTCACCTGACCCATGTCGTTGTGGCCGGGATCCACTTCCCAGAGCGAACCCCACTCGTCCTTGCCGCCGCTGCCGAGCCACCACTTCGTGCCGAAGTCGGGAAAGATCGCGACGGTGTCCCCGCTGAAATCCGTTTCTCCCATGCTGCCGGTAAACGGCAACCGCGCCGGGCCGGTAAAGTGAATCGCCCGCTGCACCAGTTCGCGTGAGGTCATCGGCCGGCGCTCCAATCCAATACGAACGTGACGTGACGCGCCGCATCCTCGCGCAACTGCCGGAACGCGGCCGGGGCGTCGCTCACGGGAACGGTTTCTTCGAGCGCCGCGGACACATCCAGGTCGGCGGTAGTCAGCAACCGCAACACGCGCTCGCGTTCATGCGGCAAGTACGTCCGGCAGGTGATCACGTCGCATTCCTTGTTGAACAGCGTCTCCTGATAATCGAGCGCCACGTCGCCGGGGAACGAGGCCAGCAACACCAGCTTCGGCGACGGCTCGTACAAATTCTCCCAGCTCTTGCCGCGCAACAACGGCAAGTTGGCCCGCACCACGGCCGGCACGCCCGTCGCGTCGAGCAGGATGTCCACGCCGTCCGGGAACAGTTCGCGCACCGGCGCCGGCCATGTGTCGCCCACCTCGAACCGGTGGGACTGCCCGAGGCGTTGCGCGACGGCGAGCCGCGCCGGGACCTTGTCCGCCACCGCCACGCGACACCCGGCCCGCCGCAGCAACGCCGCGGCGAACAACCCGATCAACCCTTGCCCGGCCACCAACACCCGGTCCCCCGGCAACGGTGCGGCGCGACAGACCCCGTGCATCGCAATCGAGAGCATCGACAACGCCGAGGCCGCTTTGAGATCCACACCTGCCGGCAAGCGGACCACTTGCGAGACCGGCGCGATGGCGTACTGGATGTGGCCGCCCCACGCCGACGCAATGCCGTCCGGACAGACCGACGCGCCATTCAGAAAGACGCGATCGCCGGGTTTGAAATCCCCGGCACCGCGCAGAATCGTCCCGGCCAGCGAGTAGCCGGTAATCATCGGGAATCTTTGCGCGTTCGGCTCCCGGCCCGCCAGACAACGCAACTCCGTGCCGGGCGAGATCGTCGAGTACGCCGTCGCGATCACGACCTCATCCGCACGCGGCTCGCGCAGGGAATACTCGCCGACGACAACACGATTCGGAGCTTCCGCAACGACGGCGATTGTTTTCATCGGGTCGACCTTGGCAGGACGTCGAAGTTCTTGCTATTCATTGCCGGCATCATAAAACGATTCTCGCCGCCGGTAGATGTCGCCGGCGGGGAAAACAGATGACGAATCCGGAGTTTCATGGCCCAAGCTAAATGCGCGTTTGCGTTTGTCGTCGAGGTCAAGAAAGGTCGCCGCTGTCGGGAACACGGACATCCCTGCACCGAAATCGTGCTCTGCCACCGCGGCGCCGGCACGCTTGTGCAGGCGGGGCACCGGTATCCGTACCGGGATGGCAGCCTCCTTGTTTACGAGCCCGGGCAGACGCATTGGATTGAACCTCGGACGGGCGGTTGGCACATCTGTGTCGGCGTGATCGGTTGCGAAGTCACCACGATCCCGCCCGGCGTCCATGCGAGCAACGGCCGGCTGCGCCAGTTGTTTGGCGACGTGCGCGATGCCTTGGAACACACTTCCGCCCGGCAACAACTCCGGCTCGATTTGCTGGCCGGTCTGATTGCCGTGGAGTTGTCGGAGTTGACCTGTCGCGCAACCGCGCCGACTCACGCGCAGCGCGCTCGGGAGATCATCGAGCATTCCTTCCACGAACCGCTCAGTGTCCGCGCGTTGGCGGAGAAAATCTACATCAGCCCGGATTATCTCCGACAGGTCTTCCGCCGCGAGTTTGGCGAATCGCTGATGCACTACCTGATCCGTCGCCGGCTCGAATTCGCCGCCGACTTGTTGCGTTCGACCCCGGACCCAGTCAAGGCCATCGCCGGCCAAGCCGGCTACGGCAACCCATACCATTTCAGCCGCCTGTTCCGAAAACGCTTCGGCCAAAGCCCATCGGCCTACCGGTCGCAGAGCCGCACCGCTCCAGCCGCGACTTGAAATTCAAATTGGTGGAGGCGGTGGGAGTTGAACCCACGTCCTTTGCAAGGTCAACGTGTGCGAGTACATGCTTTTTTCACCTTTGGGTCTCGCCCGGCGCGCTGCCGATGAACGGGCCACGCGCCGCGCCAGCCTGCATGTGGAGTTTCGCCGCCCGGCCCGCAGACCCAACCGGGCGACTAACCGCTGGTGTCGTCCGTTCCCGCTAGCGGTGTCGCGGGGCGGACGTCGCGGTCAATTAAGCCGCGAGAGCGAGTTCTTCGTTCGCTGTTATGTGTTTGTCCGGTGTTTAACGAGGCCTCCGAACCACCTCGGCATGCCGCGCACGCTCACTCCACAAAGTCGAAACCATTTCGCCCCCGAAAGGTGAGAGTGTGTTGGCGCGGGCAAGATACGGGTGCCGGGCGCACTTGGCAAGTGTCCGCGACGAAGCGGGATTTCGCCGTTGCCATTGGCAGTTCTTTCGCTATAGTCACCACGTCTTTGCCGGTGACCCCATCGTCTAGCCCGGTCCAGGACATCGCCCTTTCACGGCGGTAACGCGGGTTCGAATCCCGCTGGGGTCGCCATCTTCATTTTCCTAATAAAAACGCAGTTTTTCATCTGCCCACTGGAAGGTCATAACGTATAGTCATAACGGTTGCCTCCGTGTGTGGCGATGTTGAACCTTAAGACGGGGGGATCCGTGGCGAATACAAGCGGTTTTTCAATCACATCGACCCGCAGATGAAAATGATGGCGCAACTGCTCCGCGCCAACCAACCGGCTGCGCGGATCATGGATTTTCTCGCGCAGCAGGAAGCCGCGAAGTCGCCCGGCAAAGTTGATCGCAACGACCCCTGTCCCTGCGGCAGCGGCAAGAAGTACAAGAAGTGTTGCCTCGGCAAACTAACGGAGTAGCGTTTGGTGATGGCAGTCGCGACGTCAACGTTGGGCGAGACGCTTGCGCGGATGACGCGGGAAGGGGAGCTTTACGAGCGACTACCGGACAACCGCGTGCGCTGTGTCGCCTGTGGTCACCGGTGCCTGATTCTCGACGGGCACGACGGCATCTGCCGGGTTCGGTTCAATCGGGGCGGGAAGCTGTTCGTGCCGTGGAATTATTTCGCGGCGGTGCAATGCGACCCGATTGAGAAGAAGCCGTTCTTCCACGCGTTACCGGGCACGCTGGCGATGAGTTTTGGAATGCTCGGGTGCGACCTGCATTGCGCCTACTGCCAAAACTGGGTGACGTCCCAAGCGTTGCGCGACCCGGCAAGCCTGGCACCACCGATTCCGATGACGGCCCGGGAGTTTGTGCGCTTGGCGTTGGCGAATGGGGCGCGGACGGTGACCAGCACGTACAACGAGCCGCTCATTACCAGCGAGTGGGCGGCCGAAGTCTTCCGTGAAGCCCGCCGGCACGGTCTGCATACTTCTTATGTGTCGAACGGGAATGGAACCCCAGAGGTGTTGAAGTATCTGCACGGCTTGGTGGATTTTTACAAAGTCGACCTGAAGACGTTCAACGACCAGCATTACCGGCAGTTGGGCGGCAGGCTGGAGCCGGTATTGGAAACAATCCGGCAGCTTTATGGCATGGGTTTCTGGCTGGAGGTGGTGACGCTCTTCATCCCCGGCTTCAACGACAGCGACGGCGAGATGCGGCAGATCGCCCAGTTCCTTGCCGGGGTTTCTCGCGACATCCCGTGGCATTGCACGTCGTTTCATCCGGACTACAAAATGACCGACCGGGGGCGGACTGCTGTGCAAACGTTGCTGCGTGCCTGCGAGATCGGAAAAGCTGAGGGACTGCACTTTGTCTACGCCGGGAACCTGCCCGGTCAGGTAGGCGACTGGGAGAAGACCCGCTGCCCGGGGTGCGGCAGTTTGTTGGTGGAGCGGTTTGGGTTTGAAGTGCTTCGAACCCGATTGGACACGGCCGGGAAGTGCCCGGATTGTGGTCGGGATGTGCCGGGCCGGTGGGGGTAAAATTCAAGTTGAAATCACTGGCGGGGTGGGGTAGAAAGTCGCCCGCTTTGGGGGGCGGCGAGTAGCCTTTTTCTCAGTAGCGGAAAGTGAAATGGTGGCGACGTGTTGTCGTCGGAGTTAAAAATTTTTTCGGGTAATGCGAACAAGCCGTTGGCCCAACGCATTGCCGATTATGTCGGGGTGCGGCTCGGTGATGCGACCGTGACGGAGTTTCCGGACCAGGAGACGTTCGTCAAAATCAACGAGAACATTCGCGGCCGGGACGTGTTCATTGTGCAGCCCACGTCGCCGCCGGCGAATCAGCACCTGATGGAGTTGTTGATCATGATCGATGCGTGCCGGCGCGCGAGCGCGACGCGCATTACGGCCGTGATCCCGTTCTTTGGATATGCGCGGCAGGACCGCAAGGACCAGCCGCGAGTGCCGATCACGGCCAAGCTGGTCGCCAATTTGATCACGGCGGCCGGGGCGAACCGGGTGATCACGATGGATTTGCACGCGCAGCAGTTGATGGGTTTTTTTGATATTCCCGTCGATCATCTGTACGCGGCGCCGGTCATCTACCGGTACGTGAAGCAGAAGAACCTGCAGGACCTCGTCGTGGTGTCGCCGGACATTGGCGGCGTGAAGATGGTGCACGCGTACGCGAACATGTTCCACGCGCCGCTGGCGATCGTTGCCAAGAAGCGCAAGAGCGCCAAAGAAGTGGAAGTGCTCAACGTCGTCGGCGATGTGAAGGGCAAGAATGTGTTGCTGGTGGATGACCTCACGGAAACCGCCGGCACGCTGACGAGGGCTGCGGAGATTTTGAAGAAGAAAGGGGCGAAGAAGGTCTTTGCCTCGGTGAGTCACGCGGTGCTGAACCCGGTAGCCTTGGAACGGTTGCGGCGGTCGGCACTGGAGGAGTTGGTCACCACGGACACGGTGCTGAACCCGAAAGTCGGCAAGTTCAAGCTGACGGCGCTGTCGGTGGCCCCGTTGCTGGGGGAGGCCATCCAGCGGATTCATAATTCGGAGTCGGTCTCGTCGCTGTTCGACATCAACGGCACGCGGCCAGAAAGTTAAAAGTTTAGGAGTCAACATGGCAAAGCAAGTTCTACTGAAAGCAAAAGCGCGGACCGAAGCCGGTAAGACGCGCGTGAAGAAACTGCGCGGCACGGGCGCGATCCCGGCCGTGATTTACGGCGCCCACCACCAGCCCCAGAGCTTGGCGGTGGCGGAAATTGATTTGGAGAACGTCCTGCACAGCGCGACGGGCGAGAACGTCCTCGTCGATTTGCAGGTCGAGGAAGGCGGCAAGACCGTCAACCGGCTGGCGCTGATCCAGGAAGTGCAGCATCACCCGGTCACGGATTCGGTGATGCACGTGGATTTCCATGAAGTGCTCGCGACGGAGAAGCTCCGCACGTCGGTGCCGGTCCGCGCGGTCGGCGAGGCGGCGGGCGTGAAGACCGGCGGCGGCATCCTCGAGTATGTGATGCGCGACCTGCGCGTCGAGTGCTTGCCGCGAGACCTGCCGGATGTGATCGAGGTCAACGTCGAGAAACTCGAAATCGGCCAGAGCATTCACGTCGGCGAGATTGCGGTGCCGGCGGGGGTGGCGTTGCTGGACGACAAGCAACAACCGGTATTCCTCGTGGTCGCCCCGATCACGGAAGAGGAAGAGGCGGCGTTGGGTCAGCCGGCCGAGGCTGGCGAGCCGGAAGTCATCGGCGCCAAGAAGGAAGAAGGCGAAGAAGGCGCGGCGGCCGAAGGCGAGAAGAAGGCCGAAGCCAAGCCCGCGGCCGGCAAGGAAGCGGCCAAGCCCGAAGCGGCGCCCAAGGCCGAGGCGAAGCCGGCAGCCAAGAAGTAATTACCGGGCGTCGGCATGCACGACGTCAGGCTCGTCGTTGGACTCGGCAATCCCGGGCGGGAATACGACGGGACGCGGCACAACATCGGGTTTGCCGTGGTGGATCGGCTGGCGGCGCAGTGGAAATGTTCTTTCAAGAGCAAGGCGCGGTTTGCGGCGAAGATCGCCGAGCATGACCGGCTGTGGTTGGTGAAACCACAGACGTTCATGAATCGCAGCGGCGCGGCGGTGCAGGCGGTGATGGGCTGGTTGAAGCTTGAGCCGGCGCAGGTGCTGGTGGTGGTGGACGACGCGGACTTGCCGCTGGGACGGATGAAAGTTCTCGCCAGTGGCGGGAGCGGCGGTCACAATGGCCTGCGCTCGATCATCGAGTCGCTCGGCGGCGAAGAAGCGTTCCCGCGCGTGCGGATCGGAATTGGGCGAAGCGCCCCGGTCGGCACGGACATCGCGGATCACGTGCTGGGGAAGTTTGCCCCGCCGGAGCGCACGGCGGCGGAAGCAGCGGTGGTGCGCGGCGCGGAAGCGGTGGAATGTTGCGTGATGCGCGGGTTGGCGGTCGCGATGAATCAATTTAACAGGAAGTCAGCAGAAGGAGAGATGCATTGAATCAGTCGAATCGAAAGTATGAAGGGTTGTTCATCCTCGACGCCATGGCGCGGGAGGATGCGGTGAAGGAAGCGCTCGACAAGGTGCAGGCTGCCATCAAGGCGGCCGGAGGGTCCGTGCAAAACGTGCAGAAGATGGACAGCCGCCCGTTTTCCCGCCCGAACTCGAAGCACCAGAGCGGGTATTATGTGAACATCACCTTCAGCGCGCCGCCGAAGGCCATCGCCGAGATGGATGCGAAGTTCCATCTCGAAACGGGCCTGTTGCGCTGGCAGTTCACCAGTTTCGTGGAGGAGCCCGACCGGCCGACTCGCAACCGCAAGGTCAGCGAGGAGAAGCAGCCGGTGGGCGCGCGGTCGCGCGAGTAGAGGCGTTTGGCCATGGCGAACCTGAACAAAGTCTTCCTGATGGGCAACCTGACGCGCGACCCGGAGGTGAGTTACACCCCGAAGGGCACCGCGGTGGCGAAGCTCGGCTTGGCGGTCAACCGGCGTTGGACGGCGGAGAACGGCGAGCAGAAGGAAGAAGTCACGTTCGTCGATGTCGAAGCGTGGGGCCGGCAAGCGGAGACAATTGGCCAGTACATGTCGAAGGGCAAACCGATCTTCATCGAGGGCCGGTTGAAGCTCGATAGCTGGGAAGACAAAGAGACCCACCAGAAACGCAGCAAGATGAAAGTGGTGCTTGAAGGTTTCCAGTTCCTCGGCGCCCCCGGCGGCAAGACCGAGTTCAAGGACACGCCGCCCGGTGACGAAGGCGCACCGCGCGGTCGGCCGGCGAATCGGCGCCCGGCACCCAGCCAGGATGCCCCCCCGGCCGACGATGCGCCGGCCAGTGACGATAACATTCCATTTTAACCCAAGAGTAGAACCAACATGCCAAGACGGAATTCAGAATCCACCAGTCGCCCGACCGGGCCGCGCCGTGAGAAGCGCGAAATCATCATCAAGAAGGACTGCCGCTTTTGCGAGGACGATGCGAGCATCGACTACAAGCAGGGCGAGACCTTGAAGAAGTATATGACCGAACGCGGCAAGATCCTGCCGCGGCGGATCACCGGGAACTGCGCCTATCACCAGCGCACGCTGGCCCGCGCCATTAAGCGCGCGCGGGTCATGTTGTTGGTGCGCTAGCCGGGAAGGAGAACCCATGAGCACACAGATCATTTTGACCAAGGAAGTCGAGACCCTCGGCGCCGAAGGCGATACCGTCCAGGTGGCCGATGGTTACGCGCGTAATTTTCTGATCCCGCAAGGCTTCGCCATCGCGGCCACGCCAGCGAACCTGCGCCGGGTGGAATCGCTGCGCAAAAAACGCGAGGCGGAACTGGCGGCACGCAAAGTCCAGTCCGAGGAACTCGCGAAGAAGATCGGCAAGCTCGCCGTTTCGGTCGCGGCCCCGGTGGGCGCCGACGGGAAGTTGTTCGGCTCGGTCACAGCGGCCGATATCGCGGACAACTTGAAGGCGCAGGGGATTGAAATTGACCGCAAGAAGATTGTGATGGAGCATCCGCTCCGCGAAGTCGGCGCATTTGAAGTGGTGATCAAGTTGCATCCCGAGGTGCAGGCCACGGTGAAGGTCAACGTCGTCGCCAGCACCGCCGCGGAATCGGCGACCGCCGGGGAATCGGAAAAGCCCAAGGGCGCGGCGCGCAAGTCCGGTAAGAAAGAGAAGTAGGCCTGCTAACCAGGTGGGGTGGTGGCTTCGGCTCAATCAGCGACGGTCGAGAATAACGCCAAGGCTGGAGGTGGAGCGCGCACCTTCGGACGTGCCGGCGGCAATCGGGCCAGCAGGCCAGATGGCCCACCGGCAGTCGCACTCGACCGGGTTCTCCCCCACAGCCCCGAAGCCGAGGTAGCGGTTCTCGGTGCGATGTTGCTCGATCCGGATGTCGCGAGCTCGTTTGTTCGCGACCGGATTTCTGAGCAGGCTTTCTATTCCGCAGCTCACCAAGTCATTTTCCGCGAGATCGCCGCCTTGCAGGACGCGTTGCAGGCAATCGATCTCGTCACGCTCACGACCCGGTTGCAGAACAAGAATCTGCTCGAGGAAGTCGGCGGCGCGGCGTACCTGACGGAGTTGATCACGAAAGTGCCGACGGCGGCCAACGTCGAGCACTACGTCGATATCGTCAGCGAGAAGTTTTTGTTGCGGCAGTTGATCTCGGCCTCGGTGGACATCATCGGGCGCGCATTCGATGAGCAGGATGACGTGCGCGGCTGGGTGGATGAAGTCGAGCAGCAGATTTTCAAAATCACCGCCGAGAAAGCCTCGACCGGGGCGAAGCCGGTGCGCGACCTCATCAAGGACGCGATGGCGAGCATCGAGAAGTTGTACGATCAACGCGGCGCGTTGACCGGCTTGCCGACCGGGTTCCGTGACCTCGATCGGATGACGTCCGGCTTGCACGACGCGAACATGATCGTGATCGCGGCGCGCCCGTCGATGGGCAAGACGGCTCTGGCGATGAACATCGCGGAGGCGGTGGCGATCGACCATAACCTGCCGGTGGCGGTGTTCAGCTTGGAAATGTCGTCCGACGAGCTGGTGAAGCGCATGTTGTGTTCCCGGGCTCGCGTGAACTTGCGGGCGGTGCGGGATGGTTTTCTGAGCGAAAAGGATTTTGGGCCGCTGACGGCGGCGGCGAGCCAGTTGATGAAGGCGCCGTTGTTCATCGACGACACGGCCGGTCTGACGATCCATCAAGTGCGCGCCCGGGCGCGGCGGTTGAAGTCGCAGTTTGGGATTCGGCTGATCGTGATTGATTACCTGCAGTTGATGCGCGCGCCGTCGAAGCGCGGTGACATGAACCGGCAGGTGGAAATCGCGGACATCTCGATGGGCGTGAAGGCGCTGGCCAAGGAGTTGTCGCTGCCGATCGTTGTGTTGAGCCAGTTGAACCGGTCGCCGGAGCAGCGGTCGGACGGGAAGCCGAAGATCGGCGACTTGCGCGAGTCGGGCGCGATCGAGCAGGACGCGGACGTCGTGGGGTTGTTGGTGCGGCCGGAAGTGTACGCGGAGTCACCGGAGGAGAAGGACGCGGAGAAGGGGAAGGCCACGTTGATCATCGCCAAGCAACGCAACGGCCCGACCGGTGAGGTGGAGTTGGTGTTCCAGAACGAATACACGCGATTTGCCGACGCGGCGAAAGTCGACAGCGAAGACATTCCGGATTTCGAGCCGGAAGGGAGCGGCGGATGATGCGGCGAATGGCGACGTTGTGGATTTTTGGTTTGCTGGCTTTGGCGGTACCCGCCTTTGCCCAATGGGCGGAGGAAGGTCAGACGGTTCGCGAGGTGGAGATCAAGTTTGTGGGACCGGCCACCGTGAACCGCGCGATCGTCATGGCGAATATCCAGACCAAGGTGGGTCAGCCGTTGGCGCGACGGTTGATCGAGCAGGATGTCCGCGACTTGATTGGGACGGGGTATTTCTTCGATGTGCGCGTGTTGCGGGAGCCGGTCGGCGATGGCGTGAAGGTGGTGTACCAGTTGCAGGGCAAGGCGACGGTGCAGCAGATCATCGTGGAGGGGTACAAGTATTTCAAACTCGACCGGCTGAAGCGCGAGATCACGTTCAAGGAAGGCGATATCTACGACGAGCGCAAGGCGCACCTTGATGCGCAGAAGATCGTCGCGCTCTACCAGAAGTACGCCTATCCGGATGCCAAGGTCACCCCGACAGCAAATCTCGACAAGGACACCGGCAAAGCGATTGTGCGGTTTACAATCGAGGAAGGTCCCCGGGTGTACATCAAGCGGATTGAGTTGCACGGGGTGAAGTCGATTCCCCCGAAACAGATCTACAAGTTGATGAAGACCCGGCACCGGTGGTTTTTGTCGTGGGTGTCCGGCACGGGCGTGTTGAAGGATGACCAGTTCAAGGAAGACCTCGAACAGGTCCGCGAGCTTTACCAGAAGCAGGGGTATCTCGACATGGAGATTACCGGGACGCGCACCGAGCGGATCGGGCCCCAGTGGATGAAGGTGCACATCGATATCTTTGAAGGCCGGCAGTACAAGGTGGGGAGTATCACCATCGAGGGGAACAAACTCTTCACGACAGACGCCCTGCTCAAGCGCTTGAAGATGCACGAGGGCACGACCTTCACGCCCGACGGACTGCGCGGCGACACCAAGGCAATGGAGGATTACTACGGGACGCGCGGCTACCTCGACACGCAGGTCCGCACCACGCGCAATCCGAATGTCGAGACCGGTCGGCTGGATTTGGTCTACACCATCCGGGAGGGCGAGCTGAGTTACATCGAGAAGATCGATATTCGCGGCAACACCAAGACGAAGGACAAGGTGATCCGGCGTGAGTTGGCAGTCGTGCCCGGGCAGATTTACGACACGGTGCGCGTGGAGAAGAGCGCGGAGCGATTGCGGAACTTGGGATATTTCTCGAAGGTGGAGACCACCCCGGCGGTCACCTCGGTGCCCAACCGGAAAGACTTGGAGGTGACGGTCGAGGAGCAGCGTACCGGCACGGTCACGTTTGGCGCTGGCTTCAGCTCGGTGGACAACCTCATCGGGTTTGTGGAGGTGACGCAGGGGAACTTTGACCTTTTCAACTGGCCGAACTTTACCGGTGGCGGCCAGAAGATGCGGGCGCGGATTCAACTCGGGTTCAAGCGTCAGGATTACACTCTGTCCTTCACGGAGCCTTGGTTCCTCGACCAGAAGTTGGCGCTGGGTTTCGATTTGTTCCGCCGGTCGGCCAGCTACCTGAGCAGCGTGTTTGATGAAACGCGCACGGGCGGTGACATCCGGCTGGAAAAGGCCTTGAATGATTTCTGGCGCGCCCAAGTGCAATACAGCATCCAGTCCATCTCGCTGGATGTGAGCGGTAATGCCTCCGCCGAGATGCGGTCGCAGGCGGGCTCTTACCTGCGGAGTTCGGTGGAAGTGAGCATGACGTACGACACCCGGGACAGTGTGTTTTTGACGACGCGCGGGAATCGGACCGAACTGAGCGGCGAAGTGGTCGGTGGGCCGTTCGGGGGGGACGTATCGGTATATAAGCTGAACGCGAAAACCTCGTTTTTCTTCCCGTTCTTCGACAAACACGTGTTGCAAATCGTCGGTGCGGCTGGTGTGGTTGACGCGTTTGGGGCCTCGAAAGGGGACGGCGGCTGGATTATTGAACCGTCTACGTTGGACGTTGTCAAAGGTAACGATGTGCCGATCTTTGACCGGTACTTCCTCGGCGGGCCGAGCACGTTGCGCGGCTTCAGCTACCGGGATGTCAGTCCCAAGGACATCCGTGGCGAGCCGGTGGGCGGTAACACATATGCGAATGGCACGGTCGAGTATTCGTTCCCGATCGTGGAACGGATTCGCGGCGCGGTGTTTTACGATGTGGGCAGCGTTTGGAAGGAGTCGTATCAAGTCAACTTGAGCGATTTGCGTTCGGACGTGGGCTTGGGTGTTCGTTTGAACCTGCCCATCGGACCGTTGCGCCTCGACTACGGTTACCCCATCCAGACGATCAAGGGAGATAGCAAAGCAGGAAAAATTCAGTTTAGCGTCGGCTACCAGTTCTGATAAGGTGCCGCCGCTGCAAATCAACACGACAAAGAAAGGTGACACGTAAAGACATGAAGGCAATCAAGACACTGGTGCTCGGCTTGTGCAGTTTGGGTTTGGTGACGACCACGTTCGCGCAAACGACCGGGCGGATCGTAACCATCGACATGCAGAAAATCTTCGATCAGTACTACAAGACCCCGACGGCCCGCGCCAAACTCGAGGAGACGCGCGACCAGTTCACCAAGGAGCTCCAGGTCAAGCAGGACGACCTCAAGAAGCAGGTGGATGAACTCAACAAGCTCCGCGAAGACCAGGATCGCCCCGAGTACACTGCCGAGGTCCGCGAGCAGAAACGCAAGGCGATGACCGACAAGCTCGGCGACATGCAGAAGATGCAGCGCGACTTGGAAGAGTACCGGCGTAGCCACCAAAAGATTCTTGAGGAACAGAGCCTCCGCATGCGCCAAGGCATTCTCAAGGAGATTACCGACGTTGTCCTGAAGGAAGCGAAAGATGCCGGCTACCTGCTCGTGCTCGACAAGAGCGGCAACACGCTCAACGGCCTGCCGTCCGTTGTCTTCTCGCAAGATTCACTCGAAATCACCCAGGACATCATCAAGATCCTGAACAAGAACCAGCCGGTCAGCGGCGAAGCTCCCAAGCCTTAAGCCTCGTGCCCTTGACCGCCCGCGACGTCGCCGATCTCGTCCAAGGCCAGCTCACCGGTAACCCCGGTGAGCTGGTTTCTGGCGTAGCGGGCATTCGCGATGCGCGACCCGGTGACATATCTTTCGTCGCCAATCCGAAGTACCTCGCGTCGCTCGCGACGTCGAAAGCTTCGGTAGTCTTGGTCGCGAAGGATTGTCCCGAGCAGCCCCACCGGACTCTGATCCGCGTTGATAATCCCTCGGTCGCATTCTCGAAGATCGTCCAACAAATCGTTCCCCCGCCGGTAACGTTCGCACCCGGTATTCATCCCACGGCCGTCGTCGCGCCATCGGCCAAACTGGGCACCGGCGTTTCCATCCAGCCCAACGCCGTCATTGAGGATGGCTCCATCATTGGAGACCGGTCGGTCATCGGGGCCGGTGGCTACGTCGGTGTGGGCTCACAAGTTGGATCCGATTGCCTCCTCTACGCTCGGGTTGTGATCCGGGAGCGGACGCGCGTCGGCGACCGGGTCATACTGCATCCCGGGGTTGTACTCGGGGCTGACGGATTTGGTTTTGAGAACATCCGGGGCGAACGCCAGAAGATCCCCCAAGTCGGGACGGTGGAGATTGGCGACGATGTTGAAATCGGTGCCAACTCCTGTGTGGATCGCGGTCGCTTCGGCACGACCTGCGTTGGACGCGGCACGAAGATCGATAATCTCGTACAGATTGGACACAACTGCGTTATCGGTGACCACTGCGTCATCTGTGCCGGCACAGGGATCGCCGGTAGCGTCATCGTCGGCAACTATGTGACGATGGCCGGTCAGGTAGGAGTGGTTGGCCACCTGACGATTGGTGACCGGGCCGTCATCGGTGCCCAATCCGGTGTGGCGCACGATGTACCTGCCGGGGCGGTCGTCGTTGGCACACCGGCAGTGCCGCACATGGAGTACAAGCGCTCGGTCGTCGCCGTGAACAAACTGCCCTCCCTCATCAATAAGCTCCGTTCCATCGAACGCGGTTTATCGCGCTAGATTGGCTCACCTCTTAGTCGTTTGACTCACCGTGGCGCTTGAATGTGACTACTTATGTCACAGGCGCGTTCTCTTCTGTGTTTTGTAACTCACGGCTGTATAAGCTGATGTGCCAAAGCTGTCTCTCTTGGTACCACCGATGCTAAAATAGATTGTGAAAAGAAATGGAGGAACAAGTTATGGCTATCATACGTTGGCAACCTCGTAGTGAGCTGTGGGATCCGTTCGCCAGCCTGACCGACATCCAGGACGAGATGAACCGGTTGTTCGACTCGTCGATGCGGCGGGCCGGGATGCCTCAGGAAGGCGTTTTTGGATTTCCGCTCGATGTAGTGGAAGAGAAAGATCACCTCGTCGTTCGGGCCAATCTGCCCGGGCTGACCAAGGAGGACGTCACGGTGACGTTCCACGATGGGTACCTCACCATCAAGGGTGAGAAGAAAGTCGAAGCGACCACCAAGGAAGCGAACTGGTACCGGCAGGAGCGCGCCTTTGGCTCGTTCAGCCGGTCCGTCGAATTGCCTGTCGCGGTCGACACCAAGAAGATCGAAGCGCATTTCCGTGACGGCGTTCTGTCGGTGTCACTTCCCAAGACGGAGGAGTCCAAGCCGAAACAGATCGAGGTCAAGGTTGACTGACCCGGAACGAACGTGATCGACGCAGGGGCCGGGGGAAATCCCCGGCCTCTTTTTTCCCAAAGGCAAACATGATTCGATTCGACAAACTCACTATCAAGGCGCAGGAAGCATTTCAAAGCGCTCATGAAACGGCGCAGAAACTAAACCATCAGGAGGTGGACAGCCCGCACCTGCTGTTGGCGCTGATCCAGCAGCCGGAAGGTCTTGTGCGTCCCTTGTTGGAGAAACTTGGGCAAAATCCGGATGCCGAGTTGCGTCGGATTGATGAGTTGTTGAACAAGCGTCCCCAAGTCCACGGGGCCGGTGAGCAGTATCTCAGTCGTGACCTGCGCGCGGCTTTGGATGCGGCGCAGCAACACGCGGACAAGCTCAAGGACCAATACGTCAGCACCGAACATTTTCTCCTGGCCCTCGCCGAGCAGAACCAACTGAAGGTGGCAGTGGCCGACGTTCTCAAGGCGCTGCGCGAACTGCGCGGCAACGCCCAAGTCACCGACCAGAATCCCGAGGACAAGTATCAAGCATTGCAGAAATATGGGCGCGACCTTACCGACGAGGCGCGGCGCGGGAAACTCGATCCGGTCATCGGCCGTGACAGTGAGATTCGGCGGTTGATGCAGGTGCTGTCCCGGCGGACGAAGAACAACCCGGTATTGATCGGCGACCCGGGCGTGGGCAAGACGGCGATTGCCGAGGGTCTTGCCCGGCGGATCATCAGTGGCGACGTGCCGGAAGGGCTCAAGGGGAAGCGGCTTGTGACGCTGGACATCGGCTCGATGCTCGCCGGCGCGAAGTACCGGGGCGAGTTCGAGGACCGGTTGAAGGCGTTTCTCAAGGAGGTCATTTCGAGCGAAGGACAAATCATTCTATTTATCGACGAACTCCACACGCTGGTCGGCGCCGGTAAGGCCGAAGGCGCGCCCGTCGATGCGGCCAACATGCTCAAGCCCGCACTGGCCCGGGGCGAGTTGCACACGATTGGAGCGACGACGGTCGATGAGTATCGCAAGCACATCGAGAAGGACCCGGCCTTGGAGCGGCGGTTCCAGCCGATCATGGTGGGAGAACCTTCTGTCGAGGACACGATCGCGATTCTGCGCGGCTTGAAGGAGCGCTACGAAGTGCACCATGGCGTTCGAATCCAGGACAGCGCGTTGGTCAGCGCGGCCGTGTTGTCGCACCGGTACATCTCCGACCGGTTCCTGCCGGACAAGGCGATTGACCTGGTGGACGAAGCGGCTTCGCGGCTGCGGATTGAATTGGATTCGCTTCCCACCGAGATCGACCAGATCGAGCGGCGCGTGATGCAGCTCGAGATCGAGCGCACGGCGTTGAAGAAGGAGAGCGACAAGGCCAGCAAAGAGCGGCTCGGCAGACTCGAAAAGGATTTGGCGGATTTGCAGGAGCAGAGCCGGCAGCTCAAGGCGCAATGGCAGAGCGAAAAGGGCGTGGTCGCGGAGATCCGCGACCTCAAGTCGGCCTTGGAGCTTTCCCGCGAGCAGGCGGAACAAGCGCAGCGGGAGGGCGACCTGAGCAAGGCCGCCGAGATCCAATACGGTCGCCTGCCGGACTTGGAGAAGAAACTCAAGGCTGCGGAAGCCAAGCTCGCCAAGGTGCAACAGGCCGGTGGGATGTTGACCGAGGAAGTGACGGAGAACGACATCGCCGAAGTCGTGGCGGCCTGGACGGGAATCCCGGTTGCGCGGATGCTCGAAGGCGAGCGCGCCAAGTTGGTTCACATGGAAGAGCGGCTCCGGCAGCGCGTGGTTGGTCAGGAGGACGCCGTGGTGGCGGTGGCCAACGCGGTGCGGCGCGCCCGTAGCGGATTGCAGGATCCGAATCGCCCGGTAGGCTCATTCATTTTCCTCGGGCCGACCGGTGTGGGGAAGACGGAACTGGCCCGGGCGTTGGCCGAGTTTCTCTTCGATGACGAGAACGCGATGGTGCGGATCGACATGAGCGAGTACATGGAGAAACACACCGTGGCGCGGCTCATCGGCGCGCCGCCCGGGTATGTCGGGTACGAAGAGGGCGGTCAGTTGACCGAGGCGGTGCGGCGCCGCCCGTACACCGTCCTGCTTTTCGACGAGATCGAGAAGGCGCACCATGACGTCTTCAATGTGCTGCTGCAGTTGCTGGACGATGGCCGGCTCACGGACGGCCAGGGGCGCGTCGTGGACTTCAAGAACACGGTCGTCATCATGACCAGCAACATCGGCTCCCGGCATTACGCCGAGGGTGCCGGCGATGCCGATAGTGTCCGGCCGCAGGTGCTGGAAGATTTGCGCGCGCACTTTCGGCCGGAATTTCTAAATCGGGTTGATGAGATCATTTTGTTCCACAGCCTCGACCGGGCGCACTTGAAACAGATCGTCGAAATTCAGCTTGCCCGGGTTTACAGGCGGCTCGCGGAACACCGGCTCACGCTCAGCCTCACCGATGGCGCCAAGGAACTGCTTGCCCGGGAGGGTTATGACCCGCTCTTCGGGGCGCGGCCGCTCAAGCGCGTGATCCAAAAACGCATTCTCGACGCACTGTCGCTGGAAATCTTGTCCGGCAAGTTCAAGGATGGTGATAAGATCAAAGGCGATGTCGTGAACGGACAACTCGTGTTCAAATAGGAAGCACATGCCAAACTACTGGTTGGTGAAGACGGAGCCGTCGGAATACTCATTGGCCGACTTGGAACGGGAAGGGCAGACCCGGTGGAGCGGGGTGACGAACCCGGTGGCGCGCAAACACCTGCGAGCGATGGTGCCCGGCGATGAAGTGTTCGTTTACCATACCGGCGACGAGAAGCAGATTGTGGGTGTCGCCACGGTCGTGGTCGCAGGTGAGGAACCACAGTTGAACTACCGGGCTGGTTTGCCGCGGCCAGTGACTCTCGCGGAAGTGAAAGCGTGCGCGGAGTTTGCCGATTGGGAGTTGGTGCGGATTGGTCGCTTGAGTGTGATGCCGGTCAGCGCTTCACGCTGGCGGTTGGTCGGGCAGCTCGCCAAGACCGCTGAGAAATAAGTTGAGCAAGTCCGGGATGCTGTTGTAGCTTGCGTCGGGTGCAGGACGGATGGCGGCAATGAAACGGTGGACAAACCAACTGGGGCGGCGACTTCGCAGTACGAGGGGGCAATCGCTGTTCGAATACGCAATCATCATCGCAGCAGTAGCGCTCGTGGTGATTGTGGTGCTGCGCGGGATTGGTCAGTACCCGCCCAAGGCGATGGACCCGGTCAACAACGCGCTTCAGTAATTACTCTTTCGGCGCGCCCGGCTTCTTCAACACGCGCTCCACCGGCGCGCCGCCCTTCTTCACCAAAAGTTTATCGCCGCCACCGGCTGCACCCGGTTTCTTGAGCAACAAGCCTTCGCCCTTTTCACCGGTTGCGGCCGGCTTTTGGATTACTTGATCAGCAGCTGGTGTCGGTGGGGTGGCAGCAATAGTCTCGACAGCCGGTGGTGGGGGCGGCGGAGGAGGTGGTGGTGGGGGGGGCGGTGGTGCGACGGGCGTGGGTGGAGGTGGTGCCACGGGGGACGGCACGGGTGCGGCTTTTACCTCCACATTGGCCGTTTCGCGTTTGAGAAGTTTTTGGACGAAGCCGGGCTTTTCTTCGGCCGGCTTGTCCGTGGGCAAACGGATGAAGGTGCGCTCGGGAGTGGGCGCGGCTTTGGGAGCGGGTGGCAGCGGCGGTGGTTGCGGTGCGGGTGCAACGGGTGCCGGTGCGGTACTGGCGGCCAGCTTGATGGAACCGGTCGTGGTGCGCGGACCCGAGACAGCCAGTTTCTTAAACACTTCGGGCGCGATCGTCTCTTGGACCGGCTGCGGCGCGGGAGCTTTGACGGGCGGAGGTACTGGTACAGGTACTGGCACCTCGGGAGTCTCGTACCGGAAGACAAACTCGCCCATGACGATCTCGTCGTTCGGCTTCAACGGGCCGGTCGCGACGAGTTGCTGATTGACGTAGGTGCCGTTCGTGGAGTGGAGATCAAAGAGATGGAGTTGGCCCTCGTCCACCACGATCAAGGCGTGATACTTCGAGACGCTGCGGTGCTTGAGATGGATGGTGTTGCCGTGGGCGCGGCCGATGGTGATGAATTGGCCGGTCAGCTCGTACGCCGGCGTGCCCAGCGGTCCAGAGAGGGTCTGAAGCTTTGCCATGCGGCGAAACTAGCGACCAACCGCCGGTATTTCAAACCTTAAAGCGGCTGTTGCTGCGTCAGACAGTGGAAGGAACCGAGTCCCCAGATCAGCGCGGTGCTGTCGATGGGGACGACCTGCCGGGTGGGGAACAGCGACTGTAAAATCTCCCGCGCCGCCTCATCATTTCGCGGATGCCGGTAGGTGGGCAGCAGCACGACTTTGTTGGCGATGTAGAAGTTGGCGTAGCTGGCCGGCAGTCGTTGCCCGGCGTGCGTGACGCGTCCCGGCATCGGTAGTTCCACAATGCGGCGGATCGCCGGCATTGCGCGCAGCCGCTCCAAGTTGTCGCGCAACGGCCAGTAGTTCTCATCCTGCGAATCGGATTCGACAGCCGTCACGACCGTGTCGGTGCCGACAAACCGGGTGATGTCATCGACGTGTCCGTCGGTATCGTCGCCGGTAATCCCGCTGCCGAGCCAGAGGATTTGCTCCACTCCGAGATGGTCGCGCAATGCCTGCTCGATTTGCGGACGGGTGAGTTGCGGGTTCCGGTTGGGGTTGAGCAGGCAGGCCTCGGTCGTGAGGAGCAACCCGGCACCGTTGCCGTCGAGCGCGCCGCCCTCCATCACGAGGCCCGGCTGGAACACCGGCAATTGCAGTAGCTCCGCGATGCGTTGGGGCACGGCGTCATCGTCGTCGAACGGCGGATACTTGCCGCCCCACGCATTGTACCGCCAGTCCACGATGGCTGTCTCATCGCCGCGCTTGAGGAACATCGGTCCGTGATCCCGGCACCACGGTTCGTAGCTGGGAATGGAATGGAAGTGGACGTTCGTCAGGTCGCCGATGGTCTGGCGGGCAATGCGCTCGACCTCGGCGGTGCGGACGTTGATGTGTACCGGCTCGTGGGGCGTCAGGGCACGAACGAGTTCGCCGAGCGTGGGCAGTACATCCGCGTACCGGTCGGGGAAACTGATCCCGTCTGGTCGCGGCCAGCTCAACCACGTCGCCGCGTGCGGCTCCCACTCCGCCGGCCACCGGTGGCCCAGTTCACGGGGCGTCATTGGTCGAGGAGCCGGTGGGTGAG
>OMJI01000133.1 GCA_900299315.1 Verrucomicrobiota bacterium
AACGCGCTTGCGGTTGTGGGGGCGAGCGAGCGGAGCGGAGGGCCGCCCGAGCCCGCAGCGCCGCGAGCGCTGGGGCTGGGTGGGATGACGAGGGTGTGATCACGCGCAGTGCTCATCTATTCGCGAACCAGTGCCGCCCGGTGGTGGATGCACGGCAAGCACGCTGCCTTCACGCTAACGAGCACAATGACTCGCCGAGCTGGGCTCCTAAAGGCCGCCCGCAGACAGTGCTTACCGCATTGACAGCGGATCATCTTCCCTCCTCAGATGTCATAACTGGGCCCGCCGGCGGGCGTGTCCAGTGGCCGTGGTTCGCCCGGCCAGTGGAACGGTTGTTGCCGGCGGGCGACGCTCCAGGCGTAGATCAGAAGTTTGCGGGCCAGGGCCGTGGCGGCCTTCTTGGTGCCGGCACGTTTGCCGATCCGCGTGTAGAGTTGGCGGGCGTGGGGGTCGGTGCGGATGGCCACCCAGGCGGCTTGTTGCAGCACCCAGCGCAGGATCGGTGGACCGTGTTTGGAGATGCGGCCGTGATGGACGGTCTGGCCGCTCTGGCTGACGCGCGGCGCCAGACCGGCATAGGCGCCGAGTTGGTCGGGGTTGTCGAAACGGGTGATGTCGCCGGTCTCGGCCAGGATCGTGGCCGCCGTCAGCGTGGCGATGCCGGGGATTGTGGCGAGGAGTTGGACTTGGTGTTGCAGGGTGGGTTCACCGGCCAAGTGGTGGACGATGGCGCGATCGGCGTCGGCGACGTGGCGCTCCAGCGCGATGATCTGGTCGAGGCGTTGGTGGGCGGCGAGGCGATGGGCCGGGCTGAATTTGGATTCCTGGCTGAGAATCCATTTCTGAGCCCGGTCGCTGGTGAAGGTGGTGGGGCCGGGCAGATTGTTCTTCAGTGCGAGCCAGCGCAGCGCGCGGCGTTCGCGGGCCAGACTGCGCGCGACGCTGTGGCGGTGGCGGACCAGTTCGCGCAAGGCGCGGATATTCTCGGTCGGCACGTAAGCCATCGGCAGACGATTCTCGCGCAGGAGGGTGGCCAAGAGCAAGGCGTCGTGGCGGTCGGTCTTGGCTTTGCGGCCGGCGTGAGCGCGCACGCCGGCCGGATCGGCGAGCACGAGGCGGTGGACGTGTGGGTGCAGCAGTTCCCAGAACCAATAGTAGAAACCGACGCTTTCGACGGCGACCTGACAGTGAGGGCCGAATGAAGCGAAGTAGTCGCGAATCTGGTGGCGGCACTTGGTGGGCAAGTCGCGGCGTTCGAGAATCGTGCCGTGGTCATCAAGCACCATCGTCGTCAGGGAATCTTTGTGCAAATCCACACCGATCGTTGTCATGGTTACCTCCGATGAGTTGCGCCCGCGCGGGGCGGTTTCGATTTCTCAAAGGCAACATAGCATTCACGTTAATTGAGCTCCTGGTTGTCGTCGCGATCATCGCGCTGTTGGCGGCGCTGTTGTTTCCCGCGTTGCGGAATGCGCGGGAGAAAGCGCGGATCATCACCTGCGTCTCGAACCTGCGGCAGTGCGGCATTGCACTGGACAGCTACGCAATCGACTGGGGCGATTACATCCCGACGGCGCCGAGCTTGCAGATGGGAGTGACGTCCAACCAGATGGCGACGGCCGGCTACATCAGCGCGCGGGCCTGGACCTGCACCGCGACGCCCCCGCCGCTGTCGCATCCGTGGAACGGGTTCTGGTTCGGGCCGTACTACTACCTCGGTCCCTCGTACCAAGCGCCAGCTCCGCTGAATTTCCAGCTTGCGCCCTACTTCTCGGCGGGCAACTGGTTCAATAATTATGTGCTGTGTCCGCAGGTCGGGTACTCGTGGCCGGCCCAGTCGGTGCCCGGCTACACCAACGCGATCAGCGTCCCCGCGATCAGCGTCAAGACGCCCGGCTACGGGTTCATCCAGATGGGCTGTCCGGATGCGATCTGGTACGGCGACAGCTTTTACACCAGCGGCGGCGGGGAAGGTGCCTACATGGCTCTCTACGCCATGCCCGTGCCCGGCAGCGCGGGCCAACAGGCGGCCCCACATATGCGGCGCACTGCGGCCAACGCGCTGTTTCAAGACCGCTCGGTGCGCACCTTGTACTATTCCCCCGGCAATTATTACCCGCACACGCCGGCCGTCATGTACCAGCAACTGCTGAAATGACCCGCCGGCATTCCGCTGTCAGACATTGAGTATGAGCCGCATACTTTTTTTTGACACTGAGTTTATTCGCCGCCGCCCCGCCGGTCACCCTCGAACAACAAGGAAATGATGAAACAGACTGATTGGATCAAAAGAATTGGCTGCATTGTAACGTTGATGATGGCCTGTGGAGTGGGGCTGGTCTCCGCCGCGCCATTGCCGCCGGAGACGCTAACTGCGTTGAAAGCGGCCCAACCCGGCACCGCGATCACGCTGCCGGCCGGCACGTTCAACATCTACGAGCTGAAACTCCCCGCCGGGGTCAAGCTCCAGGGAGCCGGTTACGAGCGTACCATCCTATCGGCCAAGGGCGCTCCATCGGGGCTGA
>OMJI01000134.1 GCA_900299315.1 Verrucomicrobiota bacterium
GGCAGAGGGACGCAAGGCACAGCGGCTATCATGAAGCAGATTTCAAAATGGATGGTGTTGTGTCTATTTCTGGGTTTGGCGTGGGGTGCGGTAGCGGAACCAACACTCGAACAGCGCGTCACGGACCTCGAAGCGTATGTCAATAACGGCGCCCGCGCCGCGGCGGATTCCAAGGTGCCCGGGCCGGGGCCCGGCCACAATGGCTGGATGATGGTCTCTGCGGCGTTGGTGCTCTTTATGACCCTGCCGGGGTTGGCTTTGTTCTACGGCGGGTTGGTGCGACAGAAGAACGTCCTCTCCGTCCTCGCGCAATGCATGGGCATTGCCGGCCTCGTGACGATTCTCTGGTGGGCGGTCGGATACTCGCTCGTGTTCTCTCCCGGTAACTCGATCATCGGCGGGTTGAAACATGCCATGCTCAAGGGCGTCGACAGCGCACCCAACGGCGATTACGCCGCGTGGGTGTCGCAGAACGTCTTCTCGATGTACCAGATGATGTTCGCCATCATCACCCCTGCGCTCATCATCGGCGCGATCGCGGAGCGCATGAAATTCGCCGCCGTCCTCGCCTTCGTCGCACTCTGGATGTTCGTGATCTATTTCCCGCTGGCCCACATGGTCTGGGGCATCGACGGCTTGATGAACGGCGTCTGGAACGCCAACGCCAAGATCAAGGCCATCGACTTCGCCGGCGGCACCGTCGTCCACATGTCCTCCGGCTGGTCCGCGTTGATCCTCTGCCTCATCCTCGGCAAGCGCATCGGGTTCGGCAAAGAAATCATGGCCCCGCACAGCATGGTGCTCTGTATGGTCGGTACCGGCATGCTGTGGGTGGGCTGGTACGGCTTCAATGCCGGTAGCGCCGTCGCGGCGGATGGCGTCGCCAGCAACGCCTTCATGACCACCACGCTCGCCGCCGCCGTCGCTTCCGTCGCGTGGGCCGTCTGCGAAGTCATCGAACGCGGCAAGGCCAGCATCCTCGGCTACTGCTCCGGTATCGTAGCCGGTCTCGTTGTCGTGACCCCGGCCTGCGGCTTCATCACCCCGACCGGCGCCATCATCATCGGCATCCTCGCCGGCGTGATTCCGTTCTTCGCCGTCGTGAAGCTCAAAGCCAAGCTCGGCTACGACGACGCGCTGGATACCTTCGGCGTCCACGCCGTCGGCGGCACGCTCGGCGCGTTGCTGACCGGCTTCCTCGCCACGCACGATGCGAATGCGAATCTGGCGATCAATCTCAAGGACGTCGTTGGTCACACCCTCTGGCTGCACCAGCTCGCCGCCATGGCGTTGACCATCGTTATGTCCGTCATCGGCACCGCGGTCATCGCGTACGTCGTCAAAGCCGTCATCGGCTTGCGCCCCGCGCCCGAGAACGAGCGCCAAGGCCTCGACATCACCGAACACGGCGAAGAGGGCTACATCCTCGAATAAGCCGGTCACTTCACCAAGATCTTCTCGGCGCCGACATTGCCTTCCTCATCGGTGGCGCGGACGGCGATGGTGTGCGGGCCGGGCTTGAGATCGGGGAGCTTGACACTGAAGTTCTCGGTCTGCGCGTCGAAGATGCTGTCGGCGGGCGCGAACGGTTTCCACTCCGCGCCGTCCACCGCGTATTCGAGGCCGGTAATCAGGCTGAGGTTGTCGCGGGCTTGGCCGGTCAAGGTGCCGGCAGCGAACTTGAGGTCGACGACTTCCGGCCGGCGGTTGTCCACCTTCACCAAGTCACTGATCTTCTCGTCGGTGAGCGCCTCACCGGCAGGGTTCGCTTCCTCGTCGCTGGCGACGACCTTGATTTGGTACCAGCCGTCGGGGATCGAATCCGTGTCCCACCCAAAACTCGTTTTCGTCAGCGGCTTGTCGAGCGGGAAGGCGATCCACTGCTCGCTGCCTTGTGTCCGGTAAAACAGCCGGTACACCAGCTTGTCCCCGTCCTTGTCCGTGGCCTGCCAGGAAATCTGTTTGATGGTGGACGCCTTCTTCGGCGCGGACGAGGTGGCCGGCGTGTCGGGCTTCTCATCGTCACCGTCCTCGTCTTTCATGTCCGGCAACTTCGGCTTGGCGGGCTTGGCCGCCTTCTTTTCCTCGCCATCCACTCGCAGCGAGGTGAGGGACGGTTTCTGGTTCTGCATCTGGTAATAGACCCGCAACGATTTCAAGCTGGCCGCGGTGATGCGGACCTGCAGGTACCGGCCGCGCGGACTCGTGACCTTGGCCGGTGACTCGCTCAGCGGCGCGCTCCATGGCGACCACGTGGCATCGGGCAGGCCGGTATTCCCGGAACGTGTGCGGATGGCAACGCCGGTACCGCTGCGCCACGAGAGGTTGCCCCACGTCGTGAGAAACTTCGCATCCAGAACTTCGCTGGTGTACTCACCGGACTTCGCGGGCTCAGCATCGACCAGATAACCGACTCCGGTGTTGCCGGTCCCGACGAATGCGAGCTTGCCGGCGCGCAACGCGAGAGTGAGCGCCTGTTGCTCGTCGCAGTCGAACAGCAATTCCCACCGCTGGGCGTCGCGCACCCGGTAGACCCGTCCCTGACCTGCCGTCGCCAACAGCACCCGGCCCTCGGCGTCCACCGCCATGTCGAGGATCGATTCCTTGTCCAAGCTGGCCCACTTGTCCACGCGGCCATCGGCCTGCCGGACGTACAGCGCGCCCGCCAACAAGTTGCCCATCCGCGCATCGAGCGGCTGCAGGAGATCGCGCCCGGCGGCGGGGTTCGCCGCGCCTTCCGGGTCCGCGCCGCCGGGCGGACGCGTCATCGCTACCGGTACGCGAGGGCGTTTGACCTTCTGCTTGTTGACCCCGGCGAAAAGTTTGTCGCCGACGACAGCCACGGAGTGAATTTCTTCCTCTTCAAATTGGTGAAGCACCGCTCCGTCATTCTTGCCTTTGACCCGGTAGAGCTGGCCGCGATCGCTCCCACCGGCCAGTAAGGCGCCCTCACCATCGAACGCGAGGCAGAGGATGTTCGAGTCTTCCGCCTTGAACCATTCCTCGGCTTTGCCGTCGGGCGTCACCCGGTAAATCTTCCCGTCGGGGCCGGTGCCTGCGAACAGGTTGCCGGCCTTGTCGAACGCCAGCGCCCAGATGTACGGGGAGGGGAGTTGGCAGAACAGCGTGCCGGTATTCCCGCGTAAGATTTTTCCCTCCGACAACGTCCCCGCGTAAAGCGTCCCGGCCTTGTCGAGCGCCAGTGCGGTGACCGCTACGCTCTCCGTCGCGAACAGGCGTGACGCCTTGCCGTCCGGCGCGATGGCGTGAACGCCAGCCGGGGCGGCGGTGCCGATGAAGATCGTCCCGTCCGCGCCGACAGTGGAACACCAGATCTGTTTTGCAAATTCCCCCGCGCTCTTGCGACCATAGCCCGGTACCAGTTCGCCATCGCTCGACACGCTGAGGTTTTGCAGCTTGCCGCGCAGGAACGCATCGGCGGTGTTGAACTCCCAGCGCTCCGTTTTCACGGCGAACGCGGTGAGGGGGGCGAGGAACGCGGTCAGCAGAATCTTCTTCATGGTGATTATTCCTGGCGGATCGGGATGCGGGCGACGGCGCGGCCGGTGATGACCCATTCGGTCGGGACAACGATCTGTTCAATGTCAGGCGCGCCGGTGATGTCGGTGGAACTCGTGTCGTCCAGCACCGCGAGTGCGCTGGGCGGCAGGTTTTTCAGAAGCTTGCCCCGGTAGCGCAGGCTCTGGCCGGGATGGCGAACGAGAACGACGATCTCGGTGTTGCGATGCTGTTTCTCGATGGCGTCGAGGTAATCCGCTTGAGAGTCCGGCGGCGCGATGTCAGCGGGCGCATCCTCACCGGCGAGCACGGCGACGTTGAGCAGTCGCATCGAATCGAGCGCAGCGGGGACGGGAATCGGCACGGTGAATGTCGTCTCGGGTTTGCCGAAGGGTTTGACCGTGATGTGGAGCGGGACCGGGTTGCCGCGCTCGGCTTCCGACCGGGTGAAGTAGGCGCTCTTGATCTCCGCGGTGTGCCGGGCTTGGACGGCATCCACCTTGGCGGTGATGCGTTTGATGACCGGGTCGCCGAACGGCGACCGGAACAAGTCCACGACCGGCTGCCAAGCCGCCATGGCCGCCACGCCGCCGCCCGGGTTGAAGAACGTGTTCTCGACCTTGAGCGTCCGCGTCGCCGTTTCCGCTTCCAGTGTGACGCGCACGGTCGTGTCCTCCGACGAGCCGGTCGCAGTGGACGCCGCTTCCATCAACGCCGCCCGCACGAACACCGGGCTGAGCCGTTCGTTGTTGAGCACTTCCATCGCGTATGTTTCGTGGTGGTCGGTCGTCCGGTTGGCAACGCTGATGGCGACCGGGATCATCGGCGCGCTCGCTTGCGTGTCCACGACGATGCAACTCTGCCAATCACCGATCATCGCCCCGGTCGGTCCGCGCGCCGACGCCATCTTGAACGAGCGATCCATGCTCGACATGATGGTGTGCACCTCCGCTTCGACTGCCGGCGCGCGAATCTGGCCGCCGAGGAAGAATGGATGACCAAACGCGAGCACCCGGTTGCCCTCGATGTGCGTGACGGTGCCGACGCCGGTGGCGTTGAAGTCGCCGCGGATCAGTTGGACGCCCACCGCGCCGCCGGCGACGAGTTTGCCGGGAGCCTGATTGGTGCCGCCACCGCTACCGGCCGCGACCGGCAGCAACCCCAGTTTTTCAAAGTCACCGGCCATCGCCGCAATCGTCCGCGGGCTAAACCCGGCAAGGGCGAGGGGCGTGAGCACGGGTTGTAGCCGCGATTGGTAATCGCGGTTCTCCGGCTCGCAGCGCTTATCAAGCGCGGCTACAGGTCGCGGTGCGGCCCGGTTGACCTCGGCCAGCATGTTGTGGATGGGGGTGACACCGGCCAGCGGCTCATTCTCAAAGGACCAGCCGTAGGCGAGTGCCCCGATGAGTTTGTCGTCGATGTAAATCGGGCTGCCGCTCATGCCGGCAATGACTTTGTGTTGTTCCAGGCCCGCGCCGCTCATCCGGATCAGGATCATGTCCTGTTTCGGGAAGGCGTTCTGGAGTACGCCGAGGATCTCGACTTCGAACCGCTGCGGCGTGGTGCCCTTGAAGACGGAGAGGCCGTAGCCTTTCTGGCCGGCTTGGAGTTGGTCGGGGCGCAGTGTTTCCACCGCCTGCGCCGTGGCCGCGCACAACAAGATTGCCGCGAGTAGTTTCTTCATGCTAAGTCCCCACCATGGAACGCCCGCCGCCACCCGAGCCTGCCCCGCGCCAGCCGCCGGCCGAGGAACCGCCACCCGAGCCGTGGCGTTGGTGTCCCCGGTGCGGTCACGAATTGCACAACCATCGCTGCAAGCTCACGTGCCCGCGCTGCAATTACTTCATGAGCTGCTCGGATTTTGATTGAGGCTCAGGCCTCTTCGAGCAACTTCCGCAACTCCTCGGCTTCGCCTTGGGACTCCGCGGCTTGCTCTTCGAGCAACAGCTTGAGCTGGAGATCACCGAGTTCGTCGGCCTGCTGGGCGCGTTGTTTGAAGCGGGTCACGACATCCGTCTCGTATTCCAACGCCTGCTTGAGGATGGCCACGGCGTTCTTCAAGCCGGTCACCTCGGGAATCTTGCTGGTCGCCACGCCGCCGAGCGACGAGATTTTCTCCGCGATCGCCGTTGCGTGACCCAACTCTTCATCGGCCTGACCTTTCAGCCAGCCTTTCAGGTAGCCGCGCCGGTAGCCGCGGACCGTGATGGAGCATTGCAGGTAGAAATTGAAGGCCCGGTATTCCTTCTCCAGGTCCGCTTGCAGCAATCCGATCATCTTCTTTTTGTCCATGTGAGGTCTCCAGAGGTTGATGGTGGCGAAGCTAGCGGAAATTCCCGGCGCTGTCAGCCGGAAATCGCCGCTCGGCTCGCCGCGATGAATTGTTCGAGCTTCGCCTGCGCTTGGCCGGAGTCGATCTCCTGCGCGGCGAGCCGCCAGCCGTGGAGAAAATCATCGGCTTTGCCGGTGACCACGAGCGCGGCGGCGGCGTTGAGCAGCACGATGTCCCGGCAAGGTCCGCGATCCTTGCCGGTGAGAATGTTGCGGATGATTTCCGCGCAGCGGGGCGGGTCACCACCGGCCAACTCGCCCAGCGTCACCTCCATCACGCGAGTTTCGGTGTACGGCACGTGATAGTCGCGCGTGGTGAGCTCGACCCGGCCATTCCACAACTCGGCGACCGTGTTGGGGCCGATGGTGGAGAACTCATCCAGCCCGTCGCCGTGGACGACCATCGCGCGTTTCAACCCCAGCAGCCGCAGCACCTCCGCATACTTGCCGACCAGCGTCCGGTCGAAGAGCCCGATAATCTGGTGCGTCGGCCGGGCGGGATTGACGAGCGGGCCGAGGATGTTGAAGACGGTGCGCTGCTTCCGCTCCGCGAGTTGCTTGCGGACCGGCGCGATGGCCTTGAACGCGGGATGATACAGCGGTGCAAAAAAGAAGGTCAGCCCGGTCTCCTCGAGGCAATGCCGAGCGGCTGCCGGCGGCAACTCGATGTTCACGCCGAGCGCGGTCAAGACATCGGCGCTGCCGGACTTGCTGGTGATGGCGCGGTTGCCATGCTTCGCCACGGCGATACCGGCCGCCGCGACGACGAACATCACGCAGGTCGAGATGTTGAACGTGTGCGCCATGTCGGCCCCGGTGCCGCAAACGTCGAGCACGACGCCGTTGTGCCGGGCGGGATCGATTTGCGGGTCGACGGCGCGCGCGCGCAGTTCGCGGGCGAACCCGGCAATCTCAGCGGCCGTCTCGCCCTTCTGCGCCAGCGCCGTCAGGAACTCGGCCTTGGCTTCGTTCGAATCCGCGTCACCCAGCAATGCCGCGAGCGCCGCGCTGATCTCGTCCCCGGTGAGGGAGTGGCCAGCCGCGACTTTTTCCCGCAGGTTTGCTAGGGTGCTCACGGAAAGCATCGTAGCAGAGGCATTATGAAAACGGAATTAAATCGGATCCTCCTGCCGCTCGGTATCGGCTTGGTCGCGGGAGCGGCGATCGCAGCCGTGGTAGTCCGCCGGGAGCCAAACGTACCGGCCCCGCAGACAGTCGCGCCACCGGCTCCGTTAGGACGTGACGATGTCGCCCTGCTCAAGTCCTTGCTGGCGGAGCGCGACTCCGCCAATCAGCAATTGCGGGCGGAGATCGCCGCGCTGAAGACTAAGCCGGCGCCGACAAAGCCCGCGGCGGTGGCAAGCCCGGTCGTGGCGGCGACGAGTACGAATTCGTGGCTGGAACGGCTCCGGCAGGAAGATCCCGAGCGTTTCAAACAGATTCAAGAAGCCCGGGAACAACGGCGCAAAGCGGTGGAGGATTGGTTCAACAACACGTACTCGCGGTTGGATGACCGTTTGCAGAAAGCGCAGACGAAGGAGGAGGTTGATCTAGTCGAGCAGATTGCCGACGCAACGGCGAAGCTGCAGGAGTTGGGACAGCGCTGGCAGCAAGTGCGCGAGCTGCCGGACGATCAACGGCGGGAGGCGGCGGCCACGTTGGGCGCGGAGACCCGGGAGGCTTTTCAAACCTTGAGTGAGTTGCGCCAGCAAGACCGCCAGTTCCAGCTTCAGCAGCTTGCCACGCAGATCGGTTACAAGGATTCGAACAGTGCCGGGCAGTTTGTCGAGTCGGTGAACACGATCATCAAGGACACCGAGATCAACCCGATGCGCGGGATGGGGTGGGGCGGGGGACGCGGTCCCGGTGGCGGAAATCCAGCGCGATGACGCCGCACCATTTTTCCAGCCTTGCCCGGCGTTCGAGCGAGCCGCCCATCAGTTGGCTGATGCGGCTCAAGCTAGAGCGGCCAGAGTTGATCTCGCTCGCGGCAGGTTTCACGGACAACGCGACGCTACCAGTGCGCGAAGTCCGGGAGTTGTGCCGGGCTGTCCTGCGGGATCGGACGACCTTGCAATACGGTTCCACGGCGGGGCTACCGGCGTTGCGCCGCGAGCTGGTGCGCGGGACGGATGCGTCGCCCGAGGAGGTCGTCGTCACGAACGGCTCGCAACAATTGCTCTACCTCCTGACCGAGGTGCTCTGCGATCCCGGTGACGTCGTGCTGGTCGAGGACCCGACGTACTTCGTCTATCTCGGCATCCTCGAATCGATGGGCGTCCGCGCGTTTGGCTTCGACACGCTGGCGCAGCTCAAGGCGAAGTTCGATTACCTCAAAGCCCGCCGGCTCTTGCCGCGGCTCAAGATGCTGTATCTCGTCACGTACTTCCGCAACCCCACCGGCTTCACGTGGTCGCTGGCCATGAAACGTGAGGCGCTGGCGTTGGTGAAGCATTACGAGAAGGCGGCCGGGCACCCGATTTACATCGTCGAGGATGCGGCGTACCGGGATTTGCGCTTCGAGGGGGAGGACGTCCCGTCGTTCCTGGAACTCGACCGGCGTCGCGTGGCCTACACCAACACGTTGACCAAGCCGTTCGCCACCGGCCTGAAGATTGGCTACGGCATTTTGCCCGGACCGCTTCGCCAAGCCGTGTTGCGCAGCAAGGGCAATCAGGATTTTGGGAGCGCGAATTTTCTTCAAGCCATCCTCGCCCGGGCGTTGGCGCAGGGGATGTATCAACGCCATCTCCCCGTCATCGCTGGCGGCTACCGGCGCAAGCGGGACGTGATGGTGGCGGCGTTGGGGAATCATTTCTCCTACGAGGTCCCGACCGGTGGGCTTTATGTCTGGGTGGGTTTACCGGGCGGCACTGCGACCGGCGTGAAGAGCCGGTTGTTCCGCGACGCGCTGGCGGCCGGTCTGCTCTACGTGCCGGGTGAGATGTGCTATGCGGCTGATCCCACCCGTCCGACCCCGCGCAACTTCATTCGCCTCAGCTTCGGCGCGCCACCGGCAGCGCAGATCCGGCGCGGAGTTCACTTGTTGCGAACCGTTGCCGGGTTGTGAGCATCCTAACGGCATGCGAACGCTTTTGCTGTGCCTGATCTTGGCCGTCCCGGCCTGGGCCGGGGAAGAGAAGGGGTGGACCTTGCTGCATACCGCCGCGGACAAGGGCGATCTGGATTCCATCCGCCAATTGGTTCGCGCCAAACCTACTTTGGTCAATTTGGTTGATCCCGATGATCACACGCCGCTGCACGTGGCGACGAGCAGCGGTCAGCGCCGCGCCGTGGAAATGTTGGTCAATGCCGGGGCGAAACTCGAAGCCCGGGACAACTGCGGCTGGACGCCGCTCCACACCGCGGCGGCCCGGGGTGATCGGGCGATTGTGGAACTGCTGGTGAAACGCGGCGCGGAGTTGAACGCGACCGACCGGCAAGGGCAGACACCTCTTCGTCACGCCACCAAGCGTGGTTTCACGGAGTTGGCCGAATGGCTGCGGAGCCAGGGCGCCCGCGAGTGAAAAGAAAAAGGGCGGCTCATCGAGCCGCCCTGAAAAGTTACCGGATTGCTTACGCCGCGCTGGCGACCGGGTCGATGTTGACGCGCCGGCCCTGCTTGTCGAAACGCACCTGACCGTCGGTCAGGGCAAACAGACTCCAGTCGCGCCCGACGCCGACGTTGTTGCCGGCGAGGTAACGCGCACCGCGCTGGCGGATGATGATGCTGCCGGCGGTGACGGTCTCGCCGCCAAATGCTTTCACGCCGAGCCGCTTGCTGACGCTGTCGCGCCCGTTGCGAACGCTGCCTTGTCCTTTTTTATGAGCCATGGTGAATCCTCCGTTACGCTGCGACGATCTCTTTGATCTTCAACACCGTGTGGCGGGCGCGAAAGCCCCGCTTGCGGTGATAGCCTTTGCGGCGGCGGAACTTGAACGCGATGACCTTCTCGTCCTTCACGTCGGCGTTGACGACCTCTGCGGTGACCTTGGCGCCCTTCACGGTGGGGCGGCCGATGGTGATCTTGTCGCCGTCGCCGAGCAACAACACTTCCGGCAAGGCGATTTCCTTGCCCTGCTCGCCGTCGAGCAGTTCGACTTTCACAACGTCCCCGGCTTGGACGCGATATTGTTTTCCGCCGGTTTGAATGACTGCGTACATGCTTGATAACCTCGATTTCTCTGGCAAAGGCGTGTGAAAGTAGCGGAAGGTGCCAGTACCGTCAATGCCAATCTGTGCCGTTTTTAAGTTGCAGTCGGTGGCGGGTTTGCCCATCATCCGCGCCTGTCATTGGAGGGTATACAATCCATGTTCAAAGCCATTTTCGCCACTGTCATCGCTGTTCTTGCCGCTGCATCCGCCCACGCGCAGACCCGGTTGCCCACCCGTGGCGGCCAGGAAACATTCCCGGCGGTCGCCACGGTTTCGTTCGACGTGAACGGCCAGACCAACTGCGTCGTGCTCCTCACCGGGCCGTGCGTGCTTTCCCGCGGCAACTCGACCGGTCCCAAGACCAATCTGGTGATCGACGCGGAGATTGTCTCGCTCAGCCTGACTGGCTCCCTGCCGGGCGTGGGGCCGGTGACGTTGCGCGCGGGCTCCAACCTCGTCGGGCGCGTCAGCAGCGGCCAGATCGTTTCCACCAACAGCTTCTTCCCGGCGAGCAGTTTCTTCGATGTCTACGCCTCGATCGACCTGCCGGGCGGCACCAGCCTCGTCAACACAGCCGCGCAACGAATCGAAGCAACCATCACCAAGACCCCGGCCCTTTCCCAAACGTACACGAACGTCGGCGCAGCGAGTCTCTTCGACAGCACCGACACCAACACGGTCGTCGGCACGCTGATCCAATTCGGACTCACGCCGGCGAACCGCGGCAGCCAGCGGCAGCTCGGCATGTCGGTGAACATTGCCGGCACAAACGACATCGGCGCGCTGACGATGGGGCTGTGTGCCGGCACCCAAGACGTCGCGCTGGCGTCCATGCAAGGCCAGCTCTTCGCCGGTCCGATGACGCCTAATGCCGGTTGCGACGAGGCGTTGGGAACCAACCTGATTTTCGCCACCAAGTGGAACACGAACGTCCGGGCGCCCGATTGGCGCGGCTATCACGCCGGGCGGTTCATCATGTTCCGCGTCGGCTCGAATGGAAAAACCAACCTCTTCGCGTTCGGCAACCTCGATGGCAGCAACGGGGCCGGTACGCACCGCGCGCCGTTGGCGGCCGAAGCCGAGGATTGCTCATCGTGCGGCCACTTTGAGGGCTCGCTGCGCGGCGTGATCATCGAGAGCGGTACACTTTCCAGCGGCACCATCAAGGGAACCTATGCCGGGGAACATCTCGACGGGAGCGGCAACCCGATTAGCTGCTGCCCGCCGCCGTTGACCCCGCCGCATGGCGCGTTCCGGATGACGCTTGATGGGGTGATTACCACGCCCTGCCGGTAGCGGCGCTCAGTTTTCCGGCTTGAGCTGATCGACCGCCTGTTCGATGGCGGCGCGAACTTCCTCATTCGGGTCGGTCATGAAATTCTGGAGGATCGGGATCGCATCCCGGTGACCGAGTTCCACCAGCGAATCAACTGCGGCCAACCGGACCGAGGCCGGTTGGTTCGGCTGCAGGGCGACGGTCAGGAAATCCAGTTTGGCTTGGGTCTGGCCTTGAATGTCGAGGAGTGAGTAGACGATTTCCTCCCGAATCTCGGTGTCCTGCTCCTGATCAAATAATCGCCCCAGCAAACTCACCGCGCTGGCCGCCTCCAAGTCTGGTATTTGATTCAACACGGTGACCTTGGCGATCATGTCCTTCGCGCGCGTGTAATCCTGCTCGAGCGTCGTGACGTCTACTTTCGAGTGCGGTGCAGCCACAGTCGTCACCGTCGCGGTGGCCGAGGCGGATACCTTCACCGGAGTCAGCGATCGGACCGGGGTGGTCGTGGTGGCCGGTTTGGAGCAGCCGATCAGCATCAACGCAATCGAGCCGGCAATTAGTTGGCGATTCATTTGTACCTCGTCTTGCGGAATTTGGCGTAGGCGGACTTGAATGCTTCGATATCGGCAAACCCGTAAACGTTCAAAGCTTTTTCGAGGCTCTGGCCGGTCGTGAGCGCCTCCACGAACTTCGGCAACAGCGGCTTGCGATCCGCCGTGTAGGTCAGAAAATCCACGACGATGGCCGACTCGGCGTAGAATGCGCGGATCTCGTCTGGCGTGGCCGGGTACCGGATCGCGCTGAAGAGACGGTCGACATCGTAGTTGGCCGCCATGCTCATCATTTTGCGGAAATCGGCCGTGCTCGATGTCTTGCGCTGGCCGAAATACTCCGCGATGCCCTCGTTCAACCACAACGGCACCTGCCCGGCGTAGAACCGGTTGAAGACCAGATGCGTCATTTCGTGCGCCTGCACCTTGCCCTTCGAATCAAACCGCACGCCATCCGTCGTCGCGATGTAGAAGAACTCGTTGCCGCGCGTCACCCCGGCAATCCCGCGCATCTGGATGCCGTTGCAGAACCGGTCCCAGTCCTGTTCCTTCTGGAAGGCGAAGATGTGCGACTTCCGGTTGCCCAACAAATCCGTTCGGTTGCCGAAGAACTCCCGGATCTCCGCGTAAAACTCCTCCGCGCGCGTTGCGACCTTCTGGCCGCTCTTGAAGAAGTGAATGACGAAATGCGGCGTCTCGCCGTGCTGCCATTTCTCCGAGTTGCCGGCCAGCGCGAGCTTGCCCCAGTCCGAATAATCCTGGTCGCTCAGTTTCGCCAGCGGCTTCTCGACCAGCGTGTCGGGAAACGTCCCCGCCCACGCGGACACCGCCAACAACCAACTGAGCAGCAGGATTCTCACGGCAACTCGGTCACGCCCATCAGGTAAAGGTCACATTCCCGGGCCGCCGCCCGGCCTTCGTTGATTGCCCAGACCACGAGGCTCTGGCCGCGCCGGCAATCACCGCACGCGAAGACGCCGGGGACGTTCGTGGTGAACTTGCCGTGGTCGGCTTGATAATTGGAGCGTGGGTCGCGCGCCAGCTTGAGCTGTTCCGCCACCGCGTCTTCCGGCCCGAGGAATCCCATCGCGAGCAGGACGAGCTGAGCCGGCAACACCCGCTCCGTGCCGGCAATCTGCTTCGGAATGAACTGGCCCTTGTCGTTCTTCGCCCACTCGACATTGACGATCTCGATGCCGGTGAGTTGACCGCTCGCGTCGCCGATGAACTTCGTGGCGGTGACAAGATACTGCCGGGGATCGGCGCCGAACTTCGCCGCGGCTTCCTCCTGCCCGTAATCCATCTTGTACACCTTCGGCCACTGCGGCCATGGATTGTCGGGCGTCCGCGCATCCGGTGGCTTCGGTAAAATCTCCAACTGAATCAGGCTCTTACAGCCGTGGCGCATCGACGTGCCGACGCAGTCGGTGCCGGTATCGCCGCCGCCGATGACGATGACATCCTTGCCGGCCGCCGAAATGTAGGCCGACTCTGTGAGTCGGCGCTCCGCTGCCGCGCCCGCTGCCGCGCCCGACGCCGACTCGCAGATTCGGCCTACAGCGGCGTCGAGCACCGCCTTGGTGTTGTTCGTGAGAAACTCCATCGCGAAATGCACGCCCTTGAGTTGCCGGCCTTCAATCGGCAGGTCGCGCGGCTTCGTCGCACCAGTTGCCAAGACAACTGCGTCAAATTCCTTGAGGAGCTTGTCGGCGGGGTAGTTCTTCCCGATCTCGGTGTTGCACTTGAACATCACGCCTTCTGCTTCGAGCAATTTCAACCGGCGTTCGACGACTTCCCTCTTGTCGAGCTTCATGTTCGGGATGCCGTACATCAGCAACCCGCCGGGCCGGTCGGCCCGCTCGAACACCGTGACGAGGTGCCCGGCCTTGTTCAACTGCGCCGCCGCGGAAAGTCCGGCCGGGCCGGAACCGACCACGGCGACTTTCTTGCCGGTCCGCTTGGCCGGTGGCTGCGGCGTGACCCAGCCTTCGTCGAACCCTTTGTCGATAATCGAGCACTCGATGTTCTTGATGGTGACCGGCGGCTCGCTGATGCCGAGCACGCACGAGCCTTCGCACGGGGCGGGGCAGACGCGGCCGGTAAACTCCGGAAAGTTGTTCGTCTTGTGGAGCCGATCGAGCGCTTCCTGCCAGAGCCCCCGGTAGACGAGGTCGTTCCACTCGGGAATCAGGTTGTTGATCGGGCAACCGGACGCCATCCCGGCCAGCAACGAGCCGTTGTGGCAGAACGGAATCCCGCAATCCATGCACCGCGCGCCTTGTGCCCGGAGCTTGTCCTCCGGCATGTGCTCGTGGAACTCCTGCCAGTTCTTGATGCGCTGCGCGGGATCGAAATCCTGCGGCAGTTCGCGTTTGATTTCCAAAAAGCCGGTCGGCTTACCCATTTAATTTCCTCCCACGCGCGCGAGGTCGCGGGCGTTGGCTTCGAAGGCGGCCATGATCGCGTCGTCGTCGCTGAGCCCCTGGCTCTTGACGCGTTCGAGCGATTCGAGGACGCGTTTGTAATCCTTCGGCATGACCTTCACGAATTTCGGGACCATCTCGTCCCAGAGTTTCAAGATGTGCCGGGCGCGTTAGCTGCCGGTGAGGGTCGCGTGCTGCTCGATCAACCCGAACACCTCGGCGATCTCTTCCTTGCGCTCCAGTTTCTCCAGCCCGACCATCTGCGTGTTGCAACGGCCGGGGAACGTGCCATCCACGTCGAGCACGTAGGCGACGCCGCCGCTCATGCCGGCGGCGAAGTTGCGGCCGGTGGGGCCGAGCACCACGACGCGCCCGCCGGTCATGTATTCGCAACCGTGATCGCCGACGGATTCCACCACCGCCGTGACGCCGCTATTGCGGACGCAGAACCGCTCGCCCGCCATGCCGCGGACGAACGCGGTGCCGCTCGTCGCGCCGTAGAACGCGACGTTGCCGATGATGATGTTTTCCTCTGGCGCGAACGTCGAGCCTTTCGGCGGATAGACGATGAGCTTGCCGCCGCTCAGGCCTTTGCCGAGGTAATCGTTGGCGTCGCCTTCGAGTTCCAAGGTAACGCCCGGCGGCACGAACGCGCCGAAGCTCTGGCCCGCCGAGCCGGTAAACTTCAAGTGCACCGTGTCGGCCGGCAACCCTTGTGGGCCGTGTTTCTTGGTGATCTCGTTGCCGAGGATCGTGCCGACGACGCGGTTGACGTTCTTGATGGGCAACTCCGCCCGGACCTTCTCGCCGCGGCGGATGGCCGGCTCGCAGAGGTCGAGGAGCTTGGTGATATCCAGCGACTTCTCCAACCCGTGATCCTGCGGCATCTGGCAGTACCGGCCGACTTGCGGCGGCACTTCCGGCTGGTAAAGAATCTTGGTGAAGTCCAGACCCTTCGCCTTCCAGTGATCGATGGCCTGCCGGACTTCGAGCCGGTCGGTGCGCCCGACCATCTCGTTGATGGTGCGGAAGCCGAGCTGAGCCATGATCTCGCGCATCTCCTGCGCGATGAACCGCATGAAATTCACGACGTGATCCGGGTTGCCGGTAAACTTCGCCCGCAGCCGGGGATCCTGCGTCGCCACGCCCACCGGGCAGGTGTTCAGGTGGCAGACGCGCATCATGATGCAACCGAGCACCACGAGCGGCGCGGTCGCAAAACCAAATTCCTCCGCGCCCAGCATCGTCGCGATCACCACGTCGCGGCCGGTCTTCAACTGGCCGTCCGTCTCCACCACGATGCGGCTGCGGAGATTGTTCAACACGAGCGTCTGGTGCGTCTCCGCCAAGCCGAGTTCCCACGGGATACCGGCGTGCTTGATGGACGAGAGCGGCGACGCGCCTGTGCCGCCGTCGTAGCCGGAGATCAACACCACGTCCGCGTGCGCCTTCGACACACCGGCTGCGATGGTGCCGACGCCGACTTCCGCGACGAGCTTGACGCTGATCCGTGCGCTGCGGTTCGCGTTCTTCAAGTCGTGGATCAACTCGGCGAGGTCTTCGATGGAATAAATGTCGTGATGCGGCGGCGGGGAGATGAGTCCGACACCGGCCGTCGTGCCGCGGACCTTCGCAATCCACGGATAGACCTTCGGCCCCGGCAGCTCGCCGCCCTCGCCGGGCTTGGCGCCTTGGGCCATCTTGATCTGCAATTCCTTGGCCTTCGTGAGGTACAGGCTCGTCACGCCGAACCGGCCGCTCGCGACCTGTTTGATGGCGGAGTTCTTCGAGTCGCCTTTGTCGTTGGTCCACGTGTACCGGTCGGGGTCTTCGCCGCCCTCGCCGGTATTGCTCTTGCCGCCCAGCCGGTTCATCGCGATGGCGAGCGCCTCGTGCGCTTCCTGGCTGATGGAACCGTAGCTCATCGCGCCGGTCTTGAACCGTTTCACGATGCTCTCGACCGACTCGACTTCTTCCAGCGGAATCGGCTCGGGCGCATATTTGAAATCCAGCAAGCCGCGCAACGTCGCGAGGTTTTTGTCCTGCGTGTTGACGAGCGCGGCGTATTCTTGGAACACCTTGTAGCTGTTCGTCCTCGTGGCGAGCTGGAGCTTGTGCACCGTCTCCGGGTTGAAGAGGTGGTACTCGCCATCGCGCCGCCACTGGTATTGCCCGCCGGGATCGAGCACCTCGCCGTCGACGGGCCGGTCGGGGAACGCGTGCCGGTGCCGCCGCAAGACTTCCTCGGCCAGCGTCTCGATGCCCACGCCCTCGATGCGCGAGGCCGTCCAAGTGAAATACTTGTCGATCACGTCGCGGTTCAGCCCGATCGCCTCGAAGATCTGCGCGCCGCAATAGCTCTGGATCGTCGAGATGCCCATCTTGGCCATCGTCTTGACGACGCCTTTGACGGTGCCCTTGATGAAATTCTTGATCGCCTTCTTGTGATCCGTGTCCTTGAGCATCCCCTGCGCGATCAGGTCATCGATCGTCTCGAACGCGAGGTACGGATTGATCGCACTGGCGCCGTAACCGATCAGCAACGCGAAGTGATGCACCTCGCGCGGCTCACCGGATTCGAGGACGAGCCCGACCTTCGTCCGCGTGCCGTTGCGGATGAGATGGTGATGCAGGCCCGACACCGCGAGCAAGGCCGGGATGGGCGCCTGCGCCGCACTCACGCCCCGGTCGGACAACACGAGGATGTTGATGCCGTCTTTGATCGCCTTGTCCGCGGCGGCGAACAGCTCTTCCATCGCCGCTTCCAATCCCTTTTCGCCGTTGGCGGTCGGGAAGAGGATCGGCAGGGTGACCGCCTTGAAGCCGGGGCGGTTGACATGCCGGAGTTTCTCCAGCTCCTCGTCGGTGATGACTGGGTAGTTCAGGTTGATCTGCCGGCAATTCGCCGGGCCGGGCTGGAGCAGGTTGCCCTCGGAACCGACGCCGATCTGGGACGAGGTGATGATCTCCTCCCGGACCGCGTCGATCGGCGGGTTGGTGACCTGCGCGAAGAGTTGCTTGAAATAATTGTAGAGCAGTTGCGGCTTGTTCGAGAGCACCGCCAGCGGCGTGTCGGTGCCCATCGAGCCGAGCGGCTGGACGCCATCGCGCGCCGTCGGGCCGATGATGACCCGGAGGTCTTCGAACGTGTACCCGAACGCTTGCTGCCGGTGGGTGATGGTGGTGTGCGACTCGGCGGCCGCATGCTTCGGCTCCGGCAGGTCGCTGAGGTTGACGGAGTTCTCCTTCAGCCACAGCCGGTAGGGCTGGGCGGTGACGATCTTGTTCTTCAACTCCTCGTCCGCGACGATCCGGCCCTGCTCGGTGTCGATCAGGAACATCCGGCCCGGCTGCAACCGGCCTTTCTGCAAGACCTGCTCCGGCGCCACCGGCAACACGCCGACTTCGCTGGCCATGATGACCCGGTCGTCCTTTGTCACGTAGTAGCGCGACGGA